>CAJKNS010000012.1 GCA_905201305.1 uncultured Eubacteriales bacterium | reverse complement strand
TTCGGGTTATGAGCCCGACGAGCTACCGAACTGCTCCACCCCGCGATATTATCTTTCAAAGTGCTACTATTATAGCGCACCGTGATAGAATTGTCAAGTAGTTTATCTCGGTTTTTAAAATTTGTGCTGTCCTATTCACTTTCTTTTTGCAAAGCCCTGTACTTTTCAAGGGAGCGGCGGCGCCTTCCGCCAGCAAAAAGTCCCCGCTTTCCATTGCTCTCACACGCAAAACAGTGTATACTACATACATCAAACGATACACGGAGGGATTGTCATGCCCGCATTTCAGAAGGAAACCATCCACTTTCCATCCGCAGACGGCACGTCGCAGGTTGCCGGTTATTTTTACACCCCCGCTCAGCAGCCCATTCGCGCGGTGATTCAGCTGAGCCACGGAATGTGCGAATATATTTGCCGATACGAGCCGATGTTTCAGGTACTCTGCGAGGCAGGTATTGCAGTCTGCGGCAACGACCATCTGGGGCATGGCGACACCAGTGCACCGGAAAACTATGGCTTTATGGCAGAAAAGGGCGGCTATCAATTTATCCTGAAGGATCTTTATGCCATGAACACCTTGGGGCACAAGAAGTTTCCCGACATTCCCTATTTCCTGCTGGGTCACAGCATGGGCAGCTTCTATGCCCGCTGGTATGCCGAGCTGCACGCCGAAACCATTGACGGCTTAATCATCAGCGGTACCGGCGGTCCCAGTTCGCTCATGCCCTTTGGACGGCATTTGGCAGGATTTCTGGCAAAGATCAAGGGTCCGAAATACATTTCAAAGTTTATGGTAAAGTGCAGCATGGGCTCCTACTGTAAAAAGATTCCCAATGCCACCTCCGGCAACGCCTGGCTCAGTCGTGATCCGGAAGTATGGGAAAAATATGCCGCAGACAGCAAGTGCAACTTCTCCTTTACCGTCTCCGCCTATCGCGATATGCTCACTGCCTATACCCATGTGAACACCGCCGAATGGGCAGGAAGACTTCCCAAAGGGCTGCCCGTTCTGATTTATTCCGGAGATTGTGATCCGGTAGGGAACTACGGCAAGGGCGTTCAGGCTGTGTATGCCATGCTCCGGCAGGCACAACTGGAGGATGTAACCCTAAAGCTCTACCCAGGCGGTCGCCACGAAATGCACAACGAGACCAACAAGGACGAGGTGTTCTCCGATCTGATCTCCTGGGTTTCTGCGCATATTTCTTAACAGACCGCAAATCACACCATTGCAGGACGGTGCAGCACAACATGGAACGCAGGAAAACTACCGGACACCTTGCGGCATTGCTTACCATTGTCGTATGGGGTACGACATTCATCTCTACCAAGGTTCTGCTGGTGGACTTTCAGCCGGTGGAAATTCTATTTTTCCGCTTTATCATGGGCTATCTGGTGCTGCTGGTCGCCAGTCCCCGGCGGCTGAAAACCGAAAATCTCAGGCAGGAGCTGACCTATGCGGCTGCCGGTCTATGCGGAATCTGCCTGTATTATCTGCTGGAGAACATTGCCCTGACCTATACTCTTGCCTCCAACGTTGGCGTTATCATCTCCGTTGCGCCGTTTTTCACCGCGATTTTAGCGCATATTCTGATCCGTTCGGAGGAACGGCTTCGGGCTCAGTTCTTTGTGGGCTTTCTTGCCGCCATGGCAGGGATCTTTCTCATCAGCTTCGGCAGCGCTAAGGTGGAGCTGAACCCATTGGGGGACCTGCTTGCCGTTCTGGCTGCGCTGGTCTGGGCGATTTACTCTCTGCTGACCAGGAAAATCAGCAGCTTTGGCAATTCTGTGATTCTCTCCACCCGGCGCACGTTCTTTTACGGCATTTAATTTATGATCCCCGCGCTGTTTTTCTTTGACTTTCACCTGAATTTATCCCGCTTTTCGAATGTGACATACCTATTGAATATTCTATATCTGGGACTTGGGGCATCGGCGCTGTGCTTTGTCACCTGGAACTTCGCAGTAAAGGCGCTGGGTGCCGTGAAAACCAGTGTCTACATCTATATGATCCCCGTTATCACCGTCATCACCTCTGTCCTGATTCTCCACGAAACCCTCACCGCATTTTCCCTGCTGGGAATCGTTTTAACCCTGCTGGGCTTGATTCTCTCCGAGTATAAGCCGAAAAATAAATAAGACAGCAGCAGAGCGTCAATCCACAGTTTGGGATAGACGCTCTGCTGTTTTCTCGTTTTATTGATTTACATAACAAATCCGCCGCTAACATCCAGCAGAGTGCCGGTAACAAAGCTCGCCTGTTCTGACGCCAGGTACCAGATTGCGTCTGCTACCTGCTCCGGTTTTCCCAGCTGTTCCAACGGTGTCTCCTGACGCAGCTCCTCCATGACCTCGGGCGCAACATTTTTCACCATGTCTGTCTGAATGACCCCAGGGGCAACCGCATTGACACGGATACCGGAGGGTCCTAGCTCCTTTGCCAGCGCTTTGGTCATGCCGATCACCGCCGCCTTGGAGGTGGAATAGGCAACCTCACAGGAGCTGCCAACTCTGCCCCACATGGAGGACACATTGACAATGGCGCCCTTTTGCTTTTGCAGCATTCCGGACAGCGCCGCCTTGCAGCACAGGAACATACCCGTAACGTTTACATCCATCACCCGGCGGAACGTCTCGACGGGCACCCAGTTGATGGGGTTATAGTCCACAATTCCGGCGTTGTTTACCAGCACATCCACCGCGCCGATCCGCTGGAATGCCTGATTCACCGCTGTCTCCTGGGATACGTCACAGGGAATCCCGATGGCACCGGTCTCCTGCTCCAGCTGCCGCGCCAGTTCCGTGCTTTTTTCATACAGGAAATATACCTGATCCCCGGCTGCTGCAAACGAACGGCTGCAGCGCCGATGCCGCGGGAGCCTCCGGTAATCACCACGCATCTCATACCCCATATTCCTCCTGCATGCCCTCCGGCATGGGGAAATTTTCGGGTGGTGTAAAGCCCTCCGGGAACTCACCGGGAGCAGGGAAGCCCTCCGGGAACTCACCGGGAGCAGGGAAGCCCTCTGGGATCTCGCCCTCCGGAAACTCTGTCGCATCCGGGAATTTGCCCTTATGCTTGCCCTTTTTCCCCTTCTTTCCTTTTCCGGGGAATCCACCGCTCGGGAAGCCGCCCCCAGGAAATCCACCCGGGAAGCCGCCGGGAAAACCGCTTTCCTGCTGCTGTGCAGGTTCATCCTCCACAGTAGCACCGATGAACTGGGAATTATAGAGGTCGTAGTAGAAGCCCTTTTTGTCCAGCAGCTGCTGGTGGGTGCCCTGCTCGATAATCGTGCCGTGGTTCATCACCAGAATCAGGTCCGCATCCCGAATAGTCGAGAGCCGATGGGCAATGACAAAGCTGGTACGACCGTCCATGAGCTTCTGCATTGCCTTCTGAATCAGCACCTCGGTACGGGTATCTACCGAAGAGGTTGCCTCATCCAAAATCAGAATACTGGGATTGGACAGGAATGCCCGGGCAATGGTCATCAGCTGCTTCTGTCCCTGGGAGATGTTTGTGGCATCGTCGTTAATCACCGTATCATAGCCCTGAGGGAGCGTCTGAACAAAGTGGTCCACATACGCCATCTTTGCCGCAGCCACGATCTCTTCCTCTGTTGCCTCCTTACCGGAAAGCACATTATAGCCATAGGCAATATTCTCTCGAATGGTACCGCTGAACAGCCAGACATCCTGAAGCACCATACCGATCTTACTGCGCAGCTCCTCTCTGGGAATGGAGCGGATATCCTTGCCGTCAATGGCAATCCGTCCGCCGTCCACCTCATAGAACCGCATGAGCAGATTCACCAGCGTGGTCTTGCCAGCACCGGTGGGACCGACAATGGCAACCTTTTCGCCGGGACGGACCGTTAGATTCAGGTCCTCAATGAGCTTGGTATCCGGCTTATAGCTAAAGTCCACATGCTCGAAGGAAACCACCTTGGGATCCTCCAGATGCTGAATGGGCTCCTGATCCGGCACCGCTTCCTCCTCGTCCAGCAGCTCAAACACCCGCTCCGCAGATGCGATGGTGGATTGAATGGTAGAGGCAATGGAAGCCGTCTGGGTAATGGGCATCATCAGCTGCCTGGAATAGGCAATGATTGCGGTAATGTCACCCAGGGTAACAATCATCCCAAAGGGCCCGCCGCCAACAATCCAGATGCCGCCCAGAATGCAAACCGCCACATAGTTCAGGTTGTTGATGACCATCATGGCAGGCTGAATGACACCGGAAATAAACGCCGCCTTAAAGGAGGACTGGAACAGCACCTCATTTTCCTTCTCAAACGCATCCATGGCTGCCTGCTGGCGACCAAAGAGCTTTACCACCGTATGACCGGTGTACATCTCCTCAATCTGACCGTTGAGGTTGCCGGTGGAAGCCCACTGGGTGGTAAAATAGCCCTTTGCCCGGGACGCAATCACCTTGGTCATCAGGAAGCACAGCACCACCGTCACCAGAGAAATCAGCGTCAGCAGCCAGTTCCGATAGAACATAAAGAACAGTACGCTGACCAGAGTGATAATTGCGGAGATAATCTGGGTCAGGCTCATTTGCAGGGTCATGGAGATGTTCTCCACGTCATTTGCCACACGGGATAGAATATCGCCGCGGGAATGGGAATCGAAATATTTAATGGGCAGTTTTTTCAGCTTGATATCAATGGCGCGGCGCATATCGTAAACCAGATTCTGCGACACGTCGATCATGATAAACTGCTGAATCAGATTGCACACCACGGTCAGCGCATACAGCAGTCCCACAATCAGCGCCGCATGCCGCAGTGCCCCGAAATCGATTCCGCCGCCGGAGCTTTTTGCACGGATGCCGTCGGTGATGATATCCACCATATCCGCCAGCTTATTGGGGGCATAGGTGCTTGCCACGGTGTAGGCAATGGTCATCACGAAGGTCAAAAGAATCAGGGGAAGCTGCGGCTTTAACAGCTGCAGCAGCCGGGACATGGTACCCTTAAAATCGCTTGCCTGCTCACCGCCGGAGATAAACCGGCTGCCGGGACCACCGGAGAAACGCTTCTGACGCTGAAGCTCCAGCTCTCGTTTTTCCTTCTCGACTTCTTCGTTTGCCATTTACGCCACCTCCTCTGCGCTCAGCTGGCTGAGTACGATTTCTCTGTAAACCTGGCAGGACTCCATGAGCTCCTTATGGGTGCCGATGCCTGCCACCTTGCCTTCATCCAGAACAATGATCCGGTCTGCGCCCAGTACCGTTGTCACGCGCTGGGCAACAATCAGCACTGCCGCCTCCTTCGTCTCCTTGCTCAATGCCTGACGCAGCTTTGCATCGGTTTTAAAGTCCAGCGCCGAGAAGCTGTCGTCAAAGATATACACATCGGGCTTGCGAATAATTGCCCGGGCAATGGCAAGCCGCTGCCGCTGACCGCCGGACACGTTGGTACCGCCCTGAGAAATGGAGGACTCCAGCCCTCTGGGCATAGCGGATACAAAGTCCTTTCCCTGAGCGACCTCCAGGGCATGCCACATTTCCTCTTCCGTGGCGTCTGCCTTGCCATAGCGGAGATTGGATTCTATGGTGCCGTCAAACAGCAGCGCCTTCTGGGGTACCACGCCCAGATGACTCCGCAGCTCCTCCTGGCTCAGCTCCCGGACGTCTATGCCGTTCACCAGCACCTGACCGTCCGTTACGTCATAAATACGGGGCAGCAGGTTAATGAGTGTGGATTTACCGGAGCCGGTGGAGCCGATGATCGCCGTTGTTTCACCTGGACGAGTGATAAAGCTCACATGCTCCAGCACCGGACGGTCAGCACCGGGATAGCAGAAGGATACATCACGGAACTCCAGCCCCTGGAACCGACCCAGCTTCTTTTCTTCCGCGGTATCCAGATCCTTGATCGTGGGCTCATATTCCAGCACCTCGTTGATTCTGCCGATGGAGGTCATGGCACGGGGGATCATGTTCATCATCATGGAGGACATCATCACGCTCATGAGAATCTGGGTGAGATAGGTGACGAAGGCAGTCAGCGCACCGATCTGCATGCCGCCGTTATCGATCCGAATGGCGCCCAGATAATAGGCTGCCAAGGTTGCAATGTTCATCACCAGCGTTACCATGGGCATCATTGCCGTCATAAGCTTATGGGCATGCACCGAAATTTTGAGCATTTTCCCGTTCTCGGTGTCATAGCGCTTTTCCTCATAATCCGTGCGTACAAACGCCCGAATGACACGAATACCCGAGAGCTTTTCCCGGAGCACCTGGTTGAGCACATCCACCTGGGTCTGCTGCTTTTTGAACCAGGGATGTGACTTCTTTGTGGTCACAACGATCATCACCGCAATCACCGGCACCACAAACAGCAGAATTGCCGACAGCTTTACATCCTGCTGGAGACACATGATAATGCCGCCCACCAGCAAAATGGGGGTTGTGATCATGGTCCGCAGCAGCATCTGCATCATCTGCTGAATCTGGTTGACGTCGTTGGTAGTTCTGGTAATCAGTGAGGGGGTGCCAAACTGGTCCAAATCCGACTGGGAAAAGGACTGCACCTTGGTAAACAGCCCCAGCCGCATGTCTCTGCCATAGGCAAGGGATGCCTTGGTGGAATAATAGGTGGTGCCCAGGGTGCACAGTCCCACCACAATTGCCACAATCAGCATCAGCACGCCATAGGTGAGAATTTTGCCCACATCTCCGGTGATTACGCCGTCGTCAATGATCTTGGCGTTCAGCGCCGGGAGATACAGATCGGAAAGGGACTGCAATGCAATAAACACAATTGTCAGCAGCACCCATTTCCAATAGGGCTTGATATACTGTAAAAATGTCTTCAATGCGCTCACTCCTTGCTTTGGCTATCGGGGGTAGCCTCCAGAATGCCCCGAATGTTGACCCCCAGCCGGGACAGCATGTCGTCCATTTGCTGCTGCTCCTCCGGCGAAAAGCCCCGGAATACGTCGGCAAAATATCCGTCGATGGAGCGTTTTCCATCCTCATCCTGCTGCACCGCCATTTCCGTGGGATAAATCCGGGAAATCCGCTGGTCCATGGGATCGGGACGGCGGTCAACATAACCGGCACGCTCCATTTTTTGCAGCATCACCGTTACCGTCGCCCGCTGAATGTGCAGCCGGTCTGCCAGCTCCCGCTGGCTCATGCCCGGGAAGCGGATAATAAACCGCAGGGCGCTTGCCTGCGCCGGAGGCAGACCGTCCTCCTGTAATATGGAGCGAAATGCCATGTGGTGAATCCGTCCGGTGTATTCAATCCGGCGCAGCAGCCGAAAGCTCATGGGTTCGTCCTCCGGCGGCGCTTGCTCCTCAATGGTCATTTTCTCTCCAGGGTGCGGCGGCGGTCCAAAATCCGGTCCTGGTCCCCATTCCTCATCCCTTGATTTCATGTATGCAATTCTCCTTTCCATCCACACTGCCGCAAATTGTTTTATTGCTGACAGTATTCTAGCTAACAATTAGTGAACTAACAATACACCATCCAGATCGCTTTGTCAACACATTTCTCAGAAAATCATGTGCCATTTGCTTCTTCGCAAAAACATTGCTTTTTCCCGTGGTACTCTTTATAATAATGCTGTTACAAATCTGAAACATATGCAAAACGGAGGCATGAATCCCATGAATCTCTACGAAGCAGAATATCAGTCCAAAAAAGTTACCATAGAGGAGGCGCTGGATTCCCTAAGGGACGGAGACATCATCGGCACCTCTCAGTGTGCCAACGAGCCCACCGCATTTTTCGATGCCATCGACCATCTTCGCGGCAGCGGAAAGCACTTCCGGATGTTCGCGCCCATGTGCTTTTCTGCCCACCGGTTTCTGTCCGATCCCATTTATCAGGACACCTTTGACATGGACATCACCTTTCTTATGGGTGCAACCCGAAAGGGCAGGGAGCAGGGTCTGCTGAGCTATTATCCTGGCGACCTGCATAACGGCGCCAGCCGCTGGATTGAGGTCAACGGCTGCAATGTCTTCATTGCCGCCGCCACCCCCATGGACCGTCACGGTTATTTCATGATTCCCCTGTGCCTGATTCACGAAAAGACATTTTTAGAGGCGGCGGACCGGGTGATTCTCCAGGTGAATCCCAAGCTGCCCCGGATTTATGGCGATACCGAGGTACATATTCGGGATGTGGACATGATTGTGGAAGCCGAAACGCCGCTGCCCTATCTTCCGGAAAGCACGCCAAATGAACTGGAGCTGACCATCGGCAATTACGTTGCTTCTCTGGTGCACGACGGTGACTGCATCCAGCTGGGCATTGGCGGGATTCCCGATGCAGCAGCGCTGGCGCTGAAGGACAAGCACGATCTTGGCGTCCACTCTGAGATGATTACCAATTCCATGGTGGAGCTGGTGAAGCAGGGCGTAATCACCGGCAGGAAGAAGAATTTCATGCCCGGAAAAATCGTTGGTACCTTTGCTTACGGCACTCAGGAACTCTATGACATGCTGGAGGAAAACCCCAGCGTTCGCATGCTGCGCGGCGAAACCGTCAACAATCCGCAGATTGTAGCGCAGAACGACAATTTTGTGTCCATCAACGCCTGCCTGTCGGTGGATCTCACCGGTCAGGTGTGCTCGGAATCCATCGGCTCCCGGCAATATTCCGGTTCCGGCGGTCAGGCAGATATGGCAGTGGGCGCCGCGCATTCCAAGGGCGGGCGAAATATCATTGCCACCGCCTCCACCAAGCACGGCGGCACTGTCTCCACCATCACACCCCAGCTGGAACCCGGCAGCATCGTCACCCTCAGCCGGAATGAGCTGGATTATGTGGTCACGGAATATGGCATTGCTCCTCTGCGGGGCAGAAGCGTCCGGCAGAAGGTGCGCAATCTCATCGCCGTAGCCCACCCCGATTTCCGCCCAGAGCTTCAGGCGCAGGCAGAAAAGCTGATGCTATGGTGACGCTGATGACCCCAAAGCTCATTGCCCTGGATCTGGACGAAACCACGCTGAATCAGCAATCCCGACTGTCCCCCGGCAATCGAGCGGCACTGGAAGCAGCCATTGCCGCCGGGATCGAGATTGTGATTGCCTCCGGGCGCTCTCTGGACACCCTTCCGGAGGAGATGACCCATTTTCCAGGCATTCGCTATGCCATCTGCGGCAACGGCGCCATGGTCTATGACCTTGCCGAACATACCGTTTTGGCGCAGCACTTCCTACCGTCCGAAACCGCAGGTCAGGTGCTCAGCCTTACCCAGGGCGCATTCCTGACCTATGAGGCATTTGTAGACGGCTGCGCCTATGCACAAGAAGATTATGTCAACCGTCCAGATGTCTATCTCCACGGCAAAACCACGGTCGATTACGTCAAAGCCACCCGCCGCCCGGTCCCCGATATTCAGGACTTTCTGCGCGCCCATCAGGACCGGCTGGACAGCATGGACCTGATTGTGGGTACACTGGAGGTCAAGGCAGAAATGATGCAGCGGCTCCGTGCCCTTTCCGGCATTTACATCACCAGCTCCGTGCCCCATCTCATTGAAATCTCCAACGAAGCCTGCGGAAAGCATCGGGGGCTTGCCTTTTTGGCGGAGCATTTGGGAATTTCGCAAAACGCCGTCTGCGCCTTCGGAAACGCCGACAACGACGCGGATATGCTCACCTGGGCGGGGCTTGGCATTGCAGTGGCAAACGGAAGCCCTGCCTGCCGTGCCGCTGCCGATATCATCACCGCCGACTATTTGGAGGACGGCGTCGCCCAGGCGTTTGAATCTTTCCTGCAAATTCATCCCATATCCAAAGGAGAACCCCATGGCACAGCTCATTGAAATCACTGATTTGTCCCGGGAGGAGCTTTCCCCCTATGTCCGCCTGACCGAGGCACAGCTTCGCTCCAAGCGCAATCCCCAGCAGGCGCTGTTCATTGCCGAAAGCGCAAAGGTCATATCCCACGCGCTGGATGCCGGATATACCCCCGTTTCCATGCTATTAGAGCGCACAAAGCTCCCGAGTATTGCGGACACATTGCTGCCTCGCTGCGGAGAAATTCCCGTATTCACCGGAGATCGGGAGCTGCTGGCAGAGCTGACCGGTTTTGCGCTGACCCGTGGCATTCTCTGTGCCATGCGCCGTCCTGCACCCATGGACGCCAATGCAATCTGCCATAATGCCCGCCGAATCGCCGTGTTGGAGGGCATCGTGGACCCCACCAATGTGGGCGCCATTTTTCGTTCCGCTGCGGCACTGGGGATGGATGCGGTGCTGCTGAGTCCCAACTGCTGCGATCCGCTGCACCGCCGCGCCGTACGGGTGAGTATGGGCACGGTTTTTCAGGTGCCCTGGGCATACCTTGGCAGCGATATTCACAGCTGGAGTCAGGCTTCCATCCATACCCTCCACGATTTGGGCTTTTCCACCGCTGCCATGGCGCTGGATGATCGTGCCGTGCCCATTACCGATCCTGCCCTGAAAACTGAGCCCCAGCTGGCTATCTTTCTTGGCACGGAGGGAGACGGTCTGTGCCCGGAAACCATCAATAGCTGCGACTATACCGTCATGATTCCCATGGAGCATGGGGTAGATTCCCTGAATGTTGCCGCCGCCAGTGCCGTTGCGTTCTGGGAGCTGCGGGCAGGGAACCACTGATTTCACTGAGCTAAACGAAAATCCGGCAGCAGGACCGATGTTGTCCCGCTGCCGGTATTGTTATGCTTTATTGTTTTTGAGGGTGCCGCAAAGCCCATGAGCTTCCCAGCCGGTGACGGCAACGTCCAAAATCTGATTGTGGAGATCCTGTTCCGATTCCACCGCCACAAGAATATAATTGGTGGTGTGTCCGGTCCAGCGTCCCTGGGCATCCTTCTGCTCAAACAGCACTGGCATCGCTGCACCGATGAAGCTTTTCTGATAGGTTTCCCGAAGTTCCGCTTCTACCTCTGCTGCCCGGGCTGCACGATGCTCCTTCTCTGCCTGGGGAATCTGTCCGGGCATTTCTGCCGCAGGAGTTCCCGTGCGTCTGGAGTAGGGGAAAATATGCATGGCTGCAAACTGTGCTTTTTTCAGGAATTCCAGAGTCTCGGCAAACTCCTCCTCCGTCTCCTGGGGGAAGCCCACAATAAGATCGGTGGTAATGGCACAGTTCGGGAAGCTCTCCCGCAGCAGCCGGCAGCTTTCCAGATACCGCTCTGTGGAATATTTCCGATGCATCCTTTTAAGCGTGGCATCGCAGCCGCTTTGCAGGGACAGATGAAACTGGGGGCAGAGATTTTTGCAGTCCTTCAATTTTCCGCAGAAGTCCGCATCAATGGTTCTCGGCTCCAACGATCCCAGCCGCACCCGCATCTCGGGCACCGCCTGACAGATGGCAAAAATCAAATCCTGAGGCTTCTGTCCATTTTTAAGGTCTGCCCCCCAGGAGGAGATTTCGATGCCGGTAACCACAACCTCCCGATAGCCCTGCTGGCACAGCTCTTTTACCTGCTGCACCGCGATATCCATAGGCAGGGAACGAATGGCACCCCGGGCATAGGGAATGATACAGTAGGTGCAGAAGTTGACACAGCCGTCCTCGACTTTAAGCATAGCGCGGGTCCGTTCGCCCAGACCGCCGGGTTCCAGCACCTCAAAGCCCTTGCGTCGGAAGGCATTGTCCACCTGCACCGAATGCCGGTGATCCTGCCGGAACTGCTCCAGCCGGTCAATAAACGCATTCCGGTCCCCGGTGCCGCCCACCACGTCCACCTCCAGCTTTTCCATGTCCTCCGGATGGACCTGGGCATAGCAACCGCATACGCCGATTACCGCCTGGGGATTCAGTTTTCTCGCCCGACGCAGGGCATTTCGGGACTTTTTATCGCTGACTGCCGTCACCGTACAGGTGTTGACAACGTAAAAATCACAGGGCTCGTCAAACCGTCCCGGCTCATAGCCCCGGGCGATAAAGTCCTTCTCCAGCGCCTGAGATTCATATTGGTTTACCTTGCAGCCCAAGGTGTAGATGGCAAACTTCACGGTAAATCACCTTTGCATATTGTTATTTTTGTGGTATACTGAGCCTGGTGTTGCAGGCAGCGGCGAATCATTCCCCTGCTTGCTTCCTGCCTATTATATCGGATAATTGAATCAAAGGCAATACCGCATAATTGGGCAAGGAGATTTGACGAGGAATTTTTCATCACAAATTTGTTGCGAAAATGCAGGAATACTTTGTGTATTTCAAACTTTTCGCAGCGAATTTGTGGAGGAAAAGAACCGTCAAAGCCCGCAGACGCAATTGTGCGGTGTTGTCTAACGTACATACCCTAATTCAGGAGGTCTTTTCATGACAGAGTTTTATGTTTCGCTCCATTCCGTCAACGATGTGCGGGAATTTGTTTCCGCTGCCAGCATGGCGCCGGTGGACATCGATGTGGTATCCGGTCGCTATACCGTCAATGCAAAAAGCATGCTGGGGCTGTTCAGCCTGATTCTGGACGGTCCTGCACTGACCCACGATACCCCCAAGCTGGTCCGTGTCTACGGCAAGCCGGAAGACGGCGAGGCATTCCGGGACAGCATTCAGAAGTTTGTCGCGGAGCCGCCCACAGAGGGCTAATTCAGGCTCAAACACTTTTTGCGTTCCTCCTCCGGCATTTTTGTTCCCTGCCAGCAGGCAATTTCCTGCTCGTTGGGAGACAATATCCGAAGGTCGTCGGTTGCCGCCGGATAATTTCCGTAGCCTGCGGCAGATAAAAACGCCAAAAACGCCGCGGCATCTTCCTTGTCTGCGGGAATTCGAACGCCCTCATGATCCATCCGGATCAGCCCCGGGCAGGGCTCCCAGGATACGGGCCCCATCAGCAGCCGATCCGCCGAAAGGGTCAGGCTGCGGCATAAAAACATTCCCCGCTCCTGCGCCGACGGTTGTTTCCCCCGGGTATCCAGCAGCAGCACCCGATTTTCGCCGCAGCTCCATGTCCATAGCTCCATATCCATCCCCCTTATCCTGTGCCACAATTCTTGGAAGGGACTATCTTTTTCTTCCAAGGTGTGGTATAGTGATTCTATCACAACACCTCATACATTGACGAGGGAGTCTGAGGCAGTGCTGCCTTATATTCTACGACCAAAAAAGGAGAATGTTCCATGTCCGTTCTGCTTACAGGCGGAGCCGGTTTTATCGGTTCCCACACGGCGGTGGAGATGATCCGCGCCGGATATGACATTATCATTGCCGATGATCTGTCCAATGCCAGCCCCAAGGTAATTGACCGCATTGAAACGATTTCCGGCACCAAACCGAAATTCTATCAGATTGACGTTGCCGACAAGGCTGCCATGACCGGGCTGTTTCAGGAGAACCAGATCGACGCCGTGATTCATTTTGCAGGCTTCAAGTGCGTTCCCGAAAGCACTAAGCTTCCCCTGAAATACTACCGGAACAATCTGGACACCGCACTGACCACTCTGGAGGTGATGGAGCAGTTTGGCTGCAAGGCCTTTGTATTCTCCTCCTCCGCCACCGTTTACGGTGAAATCAACCAGGCTCCCTTTACCGAGGATATGCCCACCGGCGCCGCCACCAATCCCTACGGCACCACCAAGCTGATGATCGAGCAGATTCTCACCGATGCCTGCAAGGCAGACGATAAGCTGTCGGCTGTGCTGCTTCGGTACTTCAATCCCATCGGCGCCCATCCCTCCGGACTCATTGGCGAAGCCCCCAACGGCATTCCCAACAATCTGATGCCCTACATCACCCAGGTTGCCATTGGTCAGCGGGATCATCTGTCCGTTTACGGCAACGATTATCCCACCCCCGACGGCACCGGCGTTCGGGATTATCTCCATGTGGTGGATTTGGCGTTGGGTCACGTCAAGGCGGTGGATTATGCCCTCCATCACACCGGCGCAGAGCCCATCAATCTGGGCACTGGCAAGGGCAGCAGCGTTCTGGACGTGGTACACGCCTTTGAAAAAGCCAGCGGTCTGACCATTCCCATAGAAATCACCGCCCGCCGTCCCGGTGATATTGCCACCTGCTATGCCAGCGCGGAAAAGGCAAAGCGGCTGCTGGACTGGGAGGCAAAATATACGCTGGACGATATGTGCGCCCACTCCTGGAACTGGCAGAAGAATAACCCAAAGGGATACGACGATTAACCCAAATAAATGTTCAACAGCCCCATCCAATTCGCGGATGGGGCTGTTTTTATACCGAATTCGAATTTACAGATTACAGGCGGCGGTATAGCCGGTAAACATGGCATGGCGAATGGTGCCGTGGGTGGTCTTTCCCTCTGCCTTGTTGGCGCCGTCACCGCCGGGTCCACCCTGAAGGGTTTCAAAGGACAGCAGGTTTGCGTCGCCGGCTACATAGAACTCCGGCGTTCTTCCGGCAAAGGCATAGCTCTCCTCCACCAGTCCGTCTCTGCCTGCGGAAACCACGATGCTGTCGAATGCCAAAGTGCCCTGCTCGGTTCTGGGGGGCTCCTTGGGCTCCGGCGGCGTCATGGCAGGACCGGGCATGGGCGGCATATCATCGGGATTGCCCATGGTCATCATCATCGGCTCCGGCGCGCCATAGGTTACGGTGTAGGAAAGGGCGCCCTGTCCGATGGAGTCCGTCTGGCAGCCCGTAATAATGGTCAGATTCTTCCGGCTTTTGAGCACATCCTCAAATGCGCCCTTGCTGTGGGCATTGTAGTCATGCCCTGCCTGACGGTTCCGGGTGAGCAGGGTAACGGTGTGACCGTGGTCCAGCAGATAGAATGCCGTATCCACAGCCGTCATGGCGCCGCCCACAATGGCAACGTGCTGTCCCAGCTCCTTTTCATGCCCGAACACATCCATAGGTGTCCAGACCTTCACGCCCTCCGCCACGGGCATCGGAGCAGTTTTGGGACGGGCGCCGCATGCGGCAATCACTGCGTCAAAGCCTTCCATCATCTCCGGGGTTGCGTGAGTGCCAAGCCTTACCTCCACAGTGGACTTATCCAGCTGGCGGATGAGATATTCCTTGAAATCATGGAGGGACCACTTGCAGGGCAGATAGTCTGCATGCTTCAGCTGACCGCCCAGGGTATCGGACTGCTCAAACAGCGTCACCTGATGTCCTCTGGCTGCCGCAGTCAGTGCTGCCTCCATGCCAGCCGGTCTGCCGCCGATGACCGCAACCTTCTTTACCGTTCTGGGCTCCGAGAACATATGATCCCAGACCTCCTGCAGTCCGATCTTGGGATTCACCGCGCAGTAAGCCTGATGGCAGTTGTCGCAGTGGATGCAGGGACGCACATCCTCGCCTCTGCCCTCCAGCAGCTTCACGCCGTATTCCTCGTCGCAGATAAAGGCACGTGCCATGGCAACCAGATCCGTCTTTCCCTCGGCAATAAACTGCTCGATCAGGTCAAGATCCTGGAATCCGCCCACCGGTGCACACAGTCCCTTGATGCCTGCTGCCTTAAATGCCGCCGCATATTCCAGATTCGTGGGATTCTCCTTGGTGGCAGTATAGTGGCTGGAATGGGTCATATCGCCGGTCCGGGCACGAATCTGGAAAACATCCACCAGCCCCTCGCAGAGCTTGCAATAGCGGATAAAGTCCTCCTTGGTATAGCCGCCATCGGGGAATTCTCTGCCGGAAATCTGAATCTCAATGGGGAAATCCTGTCCGCAGACACGCTTAATTGCCTGAAACAGCTCCAGGGTCAGCCGCGCGCGGTTCTCAAAGCTGCCGCCGTACTCATCCTTCCGCTGATTGAATACCGGCGACAGGGACTTTGCCAGAATCGATGCGTCATAGCTCATGTAAATATTGACCATATCAAAGCCGATGGACTGGAGCTGCTGACATCGGCGGGCAAAGCTCTCGATAAACCCATGGATTTCCTCCCGGGTCATGCCGGGCAGCGGCTTTCCGTCCCGTCCGAGAATACATTCCGGTCCGCCCCGCAGCACAGACTCTGGAATCACGGACATGTCATAGATCTCCGAAATTCCCTTATCCGCCGGAACATAGATCATGGTGGACGCCGACGCCACGGAGCCATGGGCATGAATCCGGTCGATCATCCGCCGGAAGCAGCGCTTAACATGGCGGTCCTCCATATTAAAATCGCTGGTAAACATCTGGTGGGGATCACAGTCCCGGAACATACCCGGCGCGCAGGTAACGATGGCAGCACCGTTCTTTGCCAGAGATGCTGCAAAGTTGATGGTCTGCTCCGTGGGCCAGGTCTGGGGTCCCTGAATGCCCTCGGGAATACACTTGGAGTTAATCAGCCGGTTTTTCAGCACCAGATTTCCCACCTTCACAGGGGAGAGAATGTGCGCATAGCGGTGATTCATATTGAGGTTCCTTCCTTTCTACGTTTTGCATTCTAACGAATCTATCATACCTGCTTTTGAGATTGGGCGCAATGAGTGAAATGTGACATAGTGCACCTGTTTGTGCGGTATTGCCCTAAAGAAAACGTCATAGAACGGATGCAATTTCTCTATGAATATGGTATACTGGAGCTACCAAGCCAACGGGAGGAACCTGCATGGACGATCATCAAGATAAAAAAGACGGATTGTTTGAAATCCACCGGGAAAATATCTATTTCCGCTGGGGACTTACTGCGGTGATTGTCATCGTGGTCTGCATCATTGCCGCGCAGTTTATTACAAAAATGCCGGCGTTTTTCGGCTATGTCAAGGCATTTCTGGGCACCCTGTCTCCGGTGCTCTATGGGCTTGGCATTGCCTATCTGCTTCATCCCATTGAGGACCGGATTCGTAAGCTGCTGGAGCCGCAGCTTCGGAAGGTTCTCTCCGAAAAAAGGGCGGCGGGCATGGCAAAGGGGCTGGGCATTCTGGCTTCGCTGATTATTGCCCTGCTTGTGATTTGGGCGCTGATCGCCATGATTTTGCCCCAGCTGCTGGAAAGCATTACCACCATTATTGGAAACTTCCCCTCCTACTATAACACCCTGAACAAATGGGTTAAGGAATTCATCAACGGCAGCATTGCCGAGGATGTTACCCAGGAGATCATGGATCAGGTCTACGACTATCTCAAGGACTTCCTCACTGGCACCGTGCTCCCCAAGGTTCAGACGATACTGGCAGGCCTTACCACCGGCGTGGTCAATATTGCAAAATCCATGCTGAACCTGATTATCGGCGTGATTATCTCCGTCTATCTGCTCTCCGGCAAAGAAAAATTTCTTGCCCAGGCTAAAAAGCTCTGCTATGCGGCGCTTGGGCAGAAGAAGGGCGGTTATGTATGCAATGTCTGCACCTTTGCCAACCGGGTATTCGGCGGGTTTATCGGCGGAAAGATTATCGACTCTCTGATTATCGGCATTTTGTGCTTCATTGGGCTCCGCATCCTCAACATGCCCTATACCATGCTGATTTCCATTATCGTGGGCGTTACCAATATCATTCCGTTCTTCGGTCCCTATCTGGGCGCCATTCCCTCGGCGCTGCTCCTGCTGGTGATCGATCCCATGGAGTGCCTGTATTTCGTTATTTTTATCATTATCCTCCAGCAGCTGGATGGCAATGTCATCGGTCCCTGGATTCTTGGAGACGCCACCGGGCTGGACAGCATTTGGGTGGTGGTTTCCCTGCTGGTGTTCGGCAGTCTCTTCGGCATTCTGGGCATGGTCATTGCGGTACCCCTGTTCGCAGTGATTTATAAGATTGTCACAGAGCTGGTGAATTTCCTGCTGAAAAAGCGGGAGCTGTCCACTGTCACCGCAGACTACACCCGCTGGAACTATCCCCCTCGAAAAGATTTTCAAAAGTGGAATCCCACCTCAAAGCGGCAGAAAAAACGCGCCCAGCGAAAGCATCAGCGCTTCCTTGCCCGGCAGAAACGTACGTCCGCAGAAGCGACCTCTGCTGAGGATACGGACTCCGACACAAATTCCCAGGATCAGCCCTGATTTTTTCCGTTCCCATCGAATTTTCTGTTGAGATACCCAGGGGAATGTTGTATAATATCGGATGACAGATTTCGTCTGCCATCCGTTATCCAAAATTATTTTTACGGAGGTAATTAACTATGTTTGATACTCTGGTTGAAAAGCTGAAGAAGGATCCTAAGACCATCGTCTTCACTGAGGGTCCCGACGCTCGTATTCTGGAAGCCACCGCCCGCATTAAGGCAGAGGGCATCATGAAGGTTGTCCTGGTTGGCAACGTTGCCGAGGTTGAGGCTGCTGCAAAGAAGGGCGGCTTTGACATCGAGGGCGTAGAGATCATCGATCCCGAGACCTATGCCGAGATGGACGAAATGGTTGCCAAGATGGTCGAGCTCCGCAAGGGCAAGATGACTCCCGAGCAGTGCAAGGCAAACCTGCTCAAGGGCAACTACTTCGGCACCATGCTGGTGAAGATGGGCAAGGCTGACTGCCTGCTGGGCGGCGCCACCTACTCCACTGCCGACACCGTTCGTCCTGCTCTGCAGCTCATCAAGACCAAGCCCGGCAACTCCATCGTGTCCTCCTGCTTCATCATGGTTCGTGATAAGGCTGACGGCACCCAGGAAAAGCTGGCTATGGGCGACTGCGCCATCAACATTCATCCCACTGAGGACAACCTGGTCGAGATCGCCCAGGAGACCGCAAAGTGCGCCGAGACCTTCGGCATCGACCCCAAGGTTGCTTTCCTGAGCTTCTCCACCAAGGGCTCCGCAAAGGACGACGAGGTTACCAAGGTTCAGAACGCCGTTGCCAAGGCAAAGGAAGTTATGACCGTTCCCGTGGACGGCGAGATGCAGTTTGACGCAGCCGTTGCTCCCGAGGTTGGTCAGCTGAAGTTCCCCGGCTCTCCCGTTGCCGGTCAGGCAAACACCATC
>CAJKNS010000011.1 GCA_905201305.1 uncultured Eubacteriales bacterium | reverse complement strand
AATTGGGCGCGCTGCAACATCCATTGCAGCGCGCCCTTATTCACACTATGAAGCCATTCAATCGGGTTAAATCACCGCAATGTGGATCTTACCGGTGATGGTGCCGGCAGCAAGCTCGGCAGCCTTGCCGTCAACGGTCACTTCCAGCTTCTTGCCCTCGGGCGCCTTTACGACTGCCCCCTCAGCCAGCGTCAGGCTGGTGATATAGCTGTCGCCGGTAACGGTCCAGATGCTCTTCTCGTCCAGGGCTACCAGCACGCCGTTGTTGACGGTGGGTGCAGGCGTCTGGGTCACATTGGACAGCTCCTCACGAATCGTCTCCTCCAGGAACTTCAGCCCCTCACGGTAATGCTGTGTTGCAGAGGAAACGATACCCTCCAGCTTGGTGTTCTTCAGGTTCAGCGCCAGGTTCTTGGGTGCATCGCCCATCATAAAGGGAGGCATTCCGCCGCCGGGCATACCGCCAGGACCGCCAGGACCACCGGGTCCGCCAGGTCCGCCCATAGGAGGCATTCCGCCGGGTGCACCGGGACCGCCAGGACCACCAGGTCCGCCCATGGGAGGCATTCCGGGCATATCCCCCATCATCGGAGGCTTGCCGCTGACCTTACCCTCGTTGCCCAGCTCACCGGGTGCCTTTGCATCCCGAAGCACCAGCTCCTTGGGTGCATCCTTGCTGGCAAGGGAAGGCAGGTTAGAGGTGGAGTTCAGCAGGTTGCCCTTCCAGTCACAGTCGGTGATATTCAGGGTGATATCATCCTCAGGATCGGGCTGGGTCAGGTTTCTGCCCTCCATATAGGTGTCTGCCTTGTCGTAAACGCTGACATCCACAAAGGTGCCGTGCAGACCGGGATCATCGCTGTCGATGAGCTGGAGAATCTGCCCGTCGCCGGGTGCTGCCACGGTGTTTTCAATGTTGTAAACGGTGCCGGTGGAGCCCTTAATCAGCATGGTTGCCTTGTCGGTAATCAGCTTGGAGTCCTTGATGGTCACCACGCTGCCGGTGTCGCCCTGAGCATGGAGTGCAAACCGGCGACCACGGATTTCGCAGCCATCGGTGACCTCCAGAATGCCCTTCCGCTCCATACCGCGGAGCAGCAGCGGGAAGCCGTTGGCAGTGAGCTTGGTGTTCTTGAGGTGCATATCGGTAGGTCCGATGCAGAACACGCCATAGCCATGAGAGTCTGCGCCCTCCAACTCCATATCACAGTTCTCCACGAACATATGGGCATAGTTGGAGCCGTCTACAGACAGAATGCCCCAGCCGTTGGACCGCATGGTGCAGCCGTTATAATGGACGGTGCCGTCGTCTGCCAGTTGGCACAGGCGGTTGGTGCCGCGAATGGCAATGCCCCAGCTCCAGTTGCCCATCTCCACCTTGGGGGAGATGTTATACATCTTGGTGTTGTTGACCGTAACGGTGCCGGTGCCGCCCACATGCACTGCGCAGCGGGTCACGGAGCTCAGATTGATCTCACTGTCGTTGATGGTCACATCCGCGTCGCCAATGGCTGCCACGCCTGCACCCATGCCAACAAAGTCGTTGCTGCCCTCACCCTCCAGGCAGATTCTTGCCCGGTTAATGGTATAGCTGCCCTTGCCGTCTACTACGATGCCCGCAAAATCCGGCGCATCAGTGGCAATAAAGATATCCTCTGCCTGGGTATCGGTAACGGTGCCATGCTGAACCGCAGCCGCAACCCCCTGCGCCGGAACCAGCTTGCCGTCCTTGACGCTGATGGCAGCCTCCAGCGGAATGGGGCTCTTCCGGCGGACAGAGGGATAGGTCTCCTCCGTTACCGGCTCTGCCACGGTAATTTCCACATCACCGTGATAGCTTCCGGCTGCAATGGGATGGACGCAGCCATTGACCGTCAGGGCAAGGTATTTTCCCTCGGGTGCTTTCAGCTCTGCTCCTGCCTCAATGGTCAGGAACTCTGTTTTCAGGTTTTCCGCAATGAGATGCTCGCCAGAAGCGAATACAATCTGATTCATGTGGTTTGCCTCCTTAAAATGTAAAATTGGTACGGGCGCTGCCATTATGTTGTATCCTAACTGTTAATATCATAGCACCCATCGAGCATATTGTAAAATACGAAATTTACCGTACTACTACAACCCATTGGTTATGCTTCAGATTTTGATTCCGGGTACTCCAATTGGGAGTACCCGGTAATTGTTAACGCTGATAGTAACGGTCCAGTGCAGCCTGCTTCAGTTCAACGCAGCGCTCCAGACCCATGTCCTTGAGTTCCTGAACAAAGTCGTCCCAATCGTCCTCAAAGTTCAGCTCACCGATCACAAAGCGGACAATCTGCTCATCGGCACGGGTTTCGATATCGCCAATGGTAGAAGCATATTCGTCACTCTCGGCGGCGGTAAAGCTCAGCCGGGTGGGCATTTCGTAAGCGCCGTCGGTGTTCTCACCATAAAGCGCAATGGCATCCATGGAATCCTGGGTATAGGTTGCATGGAAGGAGCGGTCACGGTCCACAATGGTGGGAATATCTACCCAGCAATAAAGCAGTGCAATCTGCTGGAAGGTATAATCCGGATTGTTGGCAATCAAATCGGTGTACTGCGGCACGCCTTCGGCATCGTATTCAAAGCTGGTGCCCTCAATGCCATAGTTGGCAACGGTGCTGCCCTCCTTGGTGAAGAACCAGTCGAAGAACCGCAGGATATCCGCCGGATTCTCTGCCTGAACGGAGATGGAGATTCCCTTATTGGTGGTTTTGCTGCTGCCCTCATTCTGGTAGAAGTGGCTGATGTCACCCTCCTGCTGTACCGCATCGGCAAGCCCCACCGCATGGAAGCCCTCTACAGAAGCGCTCTTGTTGTAGGTGCCGATTTTGTCTGCCATATGGTACCACACGCCAACGTTGCCATTGAGAATCTGCGGCTCGCTGGCGGAGCCCATGTCATCCACGATGGCATAGAAATCCTTTGCCATCAAGCCCTCGGAATACCACTGTGCCATGAGCTTCAGGAACTCCCGGTATTCCTCAGTGAGGAAGCTGGAGTAGACGGTGCCGTCCTTCTGGAAGAAGTGGGTACCGGTCTGCTGAAGGGTATAGCCGGATACGCCGAAGCCCGCGGAAAGCAGCGCGCCGCCCTGCAGCGCCTGGGGCATCCAGATGGGATACTCAATGCCATCGTTCTTAAAGGCTTCCAGTACGTCGTGATAATCGTCATAGGTCACGGGAATATCCAGTCCCAGCTTATCCAGCAGGTCCTGGCGAATAACATTGCCGCGTGCCTGAACATAGTAGTCGTTATAGCCGTTCATGAAAAGCATCTGACCGGCATCGTTATAAGCGTCCCGATAGTTCTGCTGATCCTGCCCGATGTATGCCAAATAGTTGGGCGCATTTTCCTCCATTAGGTCAGTCAGATCGATGATAACATCGTCCTCATAGCCCTTTACCGCGCCGCCGGCATAGCTCTCATCAAATGCGGAGATGATGTCCGGATAATCCTGAGACGCCACCATCAGGTTAAACTTCTCATTGGCGGTCATCATGTTCTGCTCCAGCAGCTCCAGAGAGATGTTGGTCTTTTCGGTGATGTACTCCATGATTGGGGAACCAACCACGGAAAGTCCTCCGGGTGGTGCGCCGCACCACATGCTGAATGTGGTCAGCTCATCGGTAATGGGCAAATCCACGGATTCCGCCAGCTGGAAATTAGTCGTTTCTTCCATCTGGGATTCCTGAGACTCCGCCGCGCTTTCTTCCGCCTCCTGCACCGACTGCGGTGCCGTGGTCGGCTGCTCTGTGGGTGCAGCCACAGAGACGGAGCTCGCGCTTTCTGCTGCCGTCGAAGAAGCAGCATTTCCGCCGCAGCCTGCCAGCATTCCGGCTGTAAGGCTCAGGGCGATCAACATGGTAACAATTCTTTTTTTCAAGGATACGTCCCCTTTCTTCTTTATTCAGTTATGATTGATCCGCCGAAATTTGTCATATATCGGCGGGGTCTTAGGGCAATACCGCACAAATCGGCAAGAGAGTCTGACGAGAAATTTCTCGTCAGAAAAAGGTGGAAAACCGCAGGAATACTTTGTGTATTTCAAGGTTTTCCTAACGCATTTCTGGCGAAAAAGATCCGTCAGAATCCGAAGGCGTATTTGCGCGGTGTTGCCTTATATATTATACTCGATGGCACAGTACAGGAAAAGAAAAAATGTTCAATTCGCAACAATCAAACCATTGAGCACAAATGGTTGTAGCCGCCGATCTTTCTCAACACACGGATTTGCGTTTTCCCCATTTTGTGCAGCACCGGCGGCAGGGAACCATTTCTCTGCCGCCGGATGGACCTCTGATTATTCGCCGTGATTGCCGCAGCTGTGACCAGCCTGATGGTCATGGTGATTACATTGAACATTGGGATTATAGCCCAGCGTTCCGTCCAGCAGCGCCGCAACCGCCTCGTCTGCACTGCCGCTGACGCCGCCGTAGAGCGTAATTCCCGCATTTGCCAGCGCCGCCTGGGCACCGCCGCCAATGCCGCCGCAGATCAGAGCCGTAACCCCCTGCTGCATCAAAAAGCCAGCCAATGCGCCATGTCCGCTGCCGCCGGTTCCCACCACCTGGGCACTTACCACCTTGCCGTCCGCCACATCATAGATTTTGAACTGCGCCGTGTGTCCAAAATGCTGAAAAATCTGTCCATCCTCATACGTAACTGCAATTTTCATCGTCTGATCTCCTTGTTCTGTTTCATTTTTCTGTGCCGCTTGCGCAAATTTCGCCCCTTGACGGCAGCACTGTCCGCATCGACCCAGCTCCTGACCGCCGCAAACCCGATAGTTTCCGCCGGTGATCACCAGCTGCCGTCCATGCACCAAACACGCCGCGATTTTCTTCCGGGCGCTTTCGTAAATTTCCTGCACGGTAGAGCGCGAAATATCCATTTGTACCGCACACTCACCATGACTTTTCCCCTCCAGGTCCACCAAACGAATCACCTCGTATTCGTCCAGGGTCAGCAGGATCGGCACTTCTCCCTGCTGCTGCGCCGGGCAAAAGGATGTAACCTGGGGCATTCCGCAAATTCTGCGGCATCGCTGGGGTCTTGGCATTGGCATCCCCTCTTTATTTCCGGTATATACCGATTATATCACGTCATTTTAGAAAAAGCAACCCATGTTTGACCGTTTGCAAGGTCATTTCCAATGTAGTATAATGATCCCATCCCACAGGCAACAAGGAGGAATTCTCATGAAGGTATTACTCGTCAACGGCAGCCCCCACAAAAACGGCTGCACATTCACTGCGCTTTCCGAGGTTGCAAAGGCATTGGAGCAGGACGGCGTGGAAACCGAGATTTTTCACATCGGCACCAAAGCCGTTCATGGCTGCACTGCTTGCGGCGCATGCAGAAAGCTGGGGCACTGCGTCTTTACCGACGATCCAGCCAACGAGCTATCCGCAAAAATGCAGGCAGCTGACGGCATTGTCATCGGTTCTCCGGTCTACTATGCCGGTCCCAACGGTGCATTGTGTGCCCTGCTGGACCGCGCATTCTATTCCGGCAGCGGTTTTGCATACAAGCCCGCTGCAGCAGTGGTCAGCGCTCGCCGCAGCGGCACCACTGCCACCTTTGACCGGCTGAACAAATATTTTACCATCAACCAGATGCCCATTGTGTCCTCTCAGTATTGGAACGGCGTACACGGTCACTGTCCCGAGGATGTAATGCAGGATCTGGAGGGACTGCAAACCATGCGCACCCTTGGTCACAACATGGCATGGATGCTGAAAAGCATTGCCGCAGGCGGTCAGCCCCATTCGGAGCCGGAGCCCCGGGTTGCCACAAACTTCATTCGATAAGCGAACCTGTATGAGGAAGGGCATGCACCAATTTGGCGCATGCCCTTTGATTGCCGGGATCATTCAGAAAAGAATTGTCTGCAAAAATCCATAAACAGCTTCTCCACCGAGGAAAACTCCTCTTTCTCCGGGTAGGATAAGTACAGCTGCAATGCCGCATCCGAATCCGACAGCGATATGGCAACGGGCATGGACTCCGCAGGAATTTGCAGCAGTTCCGGCTGCAGCTGCTGCCAAAAGGAACCCGGAATCACCGAAATGCCGTAATTCTGCGAAACCAATCGTGCCAGACTGGTCAGATCGCTCATCAGATAATTGGGATATGAGAGATATTGCTCAAATTTCTCCGGCAGCGGCAGTGCGGAGTAGGCAATCAGCGGATCCCCCCGCAATTCCGCCAGGGAAACCTCAGAAGACTGCGCCAGCCGGTGGCTTCTGGACACCAGTAAAATGTAGGGGTCCTTCCTGATGCATTCGCTGCATGCCCATTGCATCTGCGCCGGATAGTAGGACAGGATAAATCCGTCCCGCTTATGCTCCGGACTGTCCCGCAGCATGGCACGGCTGGGCGACTCCGCAATGGGTACGCCCGGATACTGCTGCAAGAATCCCCGCAGCAGACCGGGAAACAGCTCGGGAATCTCATTGGTAACCGAGATGCAGACATCGTTGGCAAGGCTTTGCAGATGCATGGTGTGCCTTGCCGTGCTCAGCTCTGAGAGGATGCGGGAAACCACACTGTAAAAGTAAACCCCATAGACGCTCAGCCGAACCCCGCGACCCTGGGGTACAAACAGCGGCACCTGCAATTCCTCCTCCAGATTCTTAATGGCTCTGCTCAACGCCGGCTGAGAGATAAACAGCGCATCAGCCGCCTTGGAAATGTGCTGATGCTTTGCCGCCTCGCAGAAGTATTCCAGTTGACGTAGCTCCATGGTTCTGTCCTCCATCGATTCATAACATATACGTTATGAATTAGCCCCATAAAAGGTATTTTACCAGAAAACCCTTCTGTGCTATCATGGGCATAGAAGGATTTTGTGTATTTACAACAATTTATTTTATTGTAGCACAAATTGTTTTGTGTGTAAATGCGCATTTTCTCCCCCAGACAAATGATATAGGAGAATGCATCTATGAAAGGAAAAGCCCTGATTATTTACTCCAGCATCACCGGCAACACCGAAAAGGTGGCGAATTGGTTCCGGGAAACCTTTGAGCATTACTGCATGGAGGTCACCATGGTCAAGATCAAGAACCGGATGGACTGGAGCCAGTATGCCGGAAAAACGTACTTTGAGGATTTCGATGTGGTGTGCATCGGCAGCCCGATCATCGCAGGCGCACCGACCTCTGCCATGATTAAGCTGTTCAGCCCCGGCGGCGGCAGCGATTTGGAGAAAAACGTCACTGCCAACGCCGAAGCAGGCAAGAGCTTTCATGCAGGCGGCGCAGGCTTCCCCAAGGGTATGGATCCGGACAAGGGAGAAGGCAGCATGATGCCCATGGACGGTCCCCAGTGGAGCCGTCCGGACTACACCGCAGGGCATTATGTCTACGCCGGCGGTATGAAGCCGCAGGGACTTTATCAGCCGCTGGGCATTGCCTTTACCACCTATGGCGGCGGCGAATCCGGCTCCAACGAGTGCCTTCCTGTGCTGGCAACTCTGGAGCTGTATCTCCGTTCCAGAAACTGCATTCCCGTGGGTCAGTTTGCCTGCTGCGGCATGGAGTTTGGTCCTGCCGGAATCAAGGACGGAGAAAAACCCATGGTATTCTGCGGCGATATTCCCGCGCCTAAGGTCTATTATGACGCAGACGGCAACAAGCACATCGGCTCCTACTTCTTCCACACCCATATGGAGCAGAAACCCAGCCCCAGAGACGAAATGAAAGCAAAGGCTCTGATATCCGATCTGGTAGAGGACTATTTCTACTCCTGGAACGGAGAACGCAAGCCCGCCGGCTCCCAGTACATCTCCATCAGTTAACCGCGGTGTTGGGCAAACACCGAACAATAGTTTAAGGAGGATTCTTATGAAAAGATTGTTATCTTCACTTCTCGCAGTCCTGATGCTGCTTGCCTGTCTGACTGCCTGTGGAGAAGCCCCCGTTTCTTCTGCCGGTTCTGACCAAGCCGTCTCAGAAGAAACCGCCGAGACTGCTGCCCCGGCACCCTCGGAGTCGCCCGCAGAGGCTTCCGCTGTCTCTCTGGACGAGCCGCAGTCCGCAGAGGAAGTTCCGGCGAAAACCGTCAGCTATCCCATTGACGGTGCGCCGGTGGACCTGACCATGTGGACCACCGAGCCAACCTTGGGACCCCTGCGGGCATGGGGCGGCGATTACGGCATCGACGTCTATGAGGACTACAGTTCCATCCAGGCTGCCGCCGAAAAAACCGGCGTCAACATTACGTTTGAATGTGCCAGTCAAATGGACGGCTATACGCTGTTCTCCCTGCACGTTGCCGCAGGCGATTGGGCGGATATCCTGGCTATGGTGGATTCTTACTACACCGGCGGCGTTTCCAGTGCATACAGCGACGACGTGATTATGGACCTGAGCACTTACGCCGAGGACTGGGCGCCGGATTATCTGCGGCTGCTGTCCGAGGATGCGGATCTGGATAAGAGCTGCCGCACCGACGACGGTCAAATTCTTCAGCTCTGCCAGATTTACAACCGTTTTGCCCAGGTGCAGGGCTATGTCATCCGCACCGACTGGCTGGAGCAGGTGAACATGGAGGTTCCCACCACCGTGGACGAGCTCCACGATGTTCTGAAGGCATTCCAGTCTCAGCTGGGCTGCACCAATCCCTTCTACTATAACTCCGCCTGTAAGCAGCTGACCACTGCCTATAACGCCGTGATGTATACGGACCTCAAGAGCAACGACCTGGGTCTGTTCCAGCAGGACGGCACCGTATACACCACCTTTACTGCGGACAACTATCGGGATTACCTTAGAAATATGCATCAGTGGTATGAAGAAGGGCTCATTGATCCGGACTTTGTATCCGTTGAAGCAACCGACATCGGCGGACATGATGAGGAGCTGCTGCGTTCCGACAACATTGGCGTCTGGTGGGCAAATGCCAACAGTATCAGCAACTATTACAGCATGTGCCCCACCGAAAACTTTTCCATTCAGCCCCTTAACGTCTATGCTACGGACGACCATGCAGACCACACCTCCTCTGTAGGACGGCTGTTTGGTAATTCCATCTCTGTGGCAGGCACCTGTCTGTCCGCCACCTGCTCCAATCCCGAAGCAGCACTGGCATGGCTGAACTTCTGGTACACAGAGGAGGGCTCCATGCTCCAGAACTACGGCGTGGAGGGAGAAAGCTATCATCTGGTGGACGGCAAGGTGGAGTATACCGACGTGATCACCAACAGCAGCTACGGCATTGAGCCGACGGTTGCACTGCTGCTCTATTCCATCGGCAGCGCCCCCTGGGGTGTCAGCATTCAGGAGCGCACCTGGAACTTCTATAGCGGCGTGCAGATTGATGCCATTGAAACCTGGACCGGCAACTGCGACGGAGCCTGGGCATTCCCCAACGCATCCCTTACCACCGAGGAAAGCGCATCGATTTCTGCGGCAACCGGCGACGTCTGCACCTATATCGCAGAGAGCATCCCCCGGTTTATTATGGGCGATTACAATCTGGATACGGATTGGGATTCCTATGTGCAAACCGTTCATACCATGGGCATGGACCAGTGCCTCGGCGCTTATCAGTCTGCGCTGGACCGTTTTAACGCCCGCTGAATTTTGAAGCCAAGCAAGGAGTGAACCCTATGTATGTGATTACAGATGAATGCATCGGCTGCGGTCTGTGCCAAGCCAATTGTCCGGCAGACGCCATTGCAATGGGTCCGGCGCACCGGGAAATTGACCCCGCGCTGTGCGTTCAGTGCGGCGCCGAGCCCCTTTATTGGGAGGACGTGGCAGTGGGCTATGAAGCCCCCAAGACCTGCACCGGTCCCATCACCTACATGAACATGATCTATTGGTACGGCGGCAGCGCTCTGTCCCGGGAGCAGCTCATGGACCCGGGCAATCTGGAAACCATGTATCGGGATCACTACGGAAACTATCTGTTTGAAACCAGCATCCATCTGGGCAACCGGAACCATCCCAAGGGCCGCATGGTCTGGTACAATGACACCGGCGCCAAGGCAATTTACCGTACCATCACCAACTTCATCGGCGATCACGGACGGGTCTCCAAGTTCAGCTGGCGGTTCTTCCCCTTCTTCCGGGAGCTGCAAGGTCCTACCGATGCGGCAGAGATGTTCAATAAAGTGCCCGGCATGGAAGGACGCGACTGCGAACGCCACGGCTCCGAAGGCGACACCTGCATCGGCAGAGCCGTCGTCACCGATAAATATGTCAATGACCGCGGTGAGCACTGCATTGAAATTGCCCTTTGGGCGGAAACCCTGGACGGCGAAATCGTACAGGCATGCGCTTCCGAGGCAGTGCTTCCCTCCAGAGGAGAGCCACTTTAAGCCCCATATTGTATGATAAATGCCCGCAGACTCCGTGATTTCTTGGAGTCTGCGGGCAACCGTTTTATGCTTCCGTATAGAATTTTGCTTCCGTCAGTCCACAATCGGATACTGGCTCTTTCGTTGTCTCAATAATTCGGCGCTGCCTTATTCCTCATCCGGGCACAGCCGCGCCTTCCATTCCTTTTCCTTAAAGCCCACCAATACAAGCCCATCCCCCACCAGAATCGGACGCTTTACCAGCATGCCGTCAGTAGCGAGAAGCCGCAGCATCTCCTCTTCTGTCATTCCCGGCAGCTTTTCCTTCAGCTCCATGGACCGGTAGAGCAGTCCGCTGGTGTTAAAGAACTTTTTCAGCGGCAGTCCGCTGTTTTGATGCCAGCTGCTCAGCTCCTGGGCGCTTGGATTGTCCGTTTTGATGTCCCGCAGCTGATAGGGAATCCGATGTTCCTCCAGCCACTTCTGCGCCTTCTGACAGGTGCTGCACTTGGGATAGCACACAAAGGTTATCATCTGTATCGCTCCTTTTCCATTGGTATTCAATCTATATTGATGATTGCGGCGCTTACACGCGCAATACATACTGCTCCTCCGCCGCCTTGACGAACCCCACGCTTTGAAACATGTTCTGTGACTGGGTATTAAAGGAATAGATTTCCGCATGCAGCTCCGGGATGCCCTTTTCCCTTGCCAGCTTGGTAAGCGCGCCAATCACCCGTCTGCCAATGTGCCTGTTCTGAAACGGCTTTGCAATCACAATATTCACCTCGCCGCTTGGCTGCAAGCATACATCACCGCACAGGCTGTTTCTATATTGAATGTAATACAAATCACCGTGGGTATTCAAATAGTCATACATTCTTTTCAGCAGCGGAAGATCGTATGCCGCGTCCCTGTTGTCCACCTGCTTGCACAGGTCTAAATCCTGATACCACTCCAAAGTTACATCGTAGTTTGGGTAATATGGGACAAGCCCTACCTCCTCGTCGATCTCTCTGTATTCCATAGGAAAACCTCCCGATTCAACGCCATAGCATCCCCTGCGCGCCGCTTAAAACAGATCCAGCATGTTGTCCAGATAGATTGCTTCTCTCACATGCAGCTGATATTCCGGCTTTGTCATATAATAGAGCAGAAATTCCAGAATCAGTGCGCTGCCCAGTCCCCGACCTTCGATTTTGAAATTGGAAAAGCCCATAGGCAAATAGACATTTTGAATATCGTCGATTCCAATAAAGCCCGGATTGGTCATTGCCTTCGAAAACCGATAGCCATGCGTTCCATCCGGCGCAGTACAAAGATGCTCCGGTCCCGGCTCCCCAAGGTTTTTGCGGCTGACCGCTTCATAGCAGCGCTTTCGGTCCGCGCAGCCAAACCAGCAGCATTCGTTGCACAGGAACTCCACCTTATCCTTCTGCGTCTGCGGCAGCCGGTTCAGCTGTTCCAGTGCCCCATTGAGTCGAAAATCCGGCACCACATAGCGGAATTCCTCCCGCTCCAACTCCTGCCGCAGCTGCGGAAATTCCGTCAAGACCTTTGTGGTGGAGGACACAAAATAGAATCCCGGATATCGCTGCCGTAAATACTTCAGCAGCAGCTCCGAATGGACAATGACGCCGTTTGGTGGTTTCTTACATTCGGCAAACAGCCTGGATAAGCCATTGCATGCCCGGTCCGAAAGATGCTCCTCCCGCAGCAGCGAGTTACTAAAAGTCAGTCGGGCTGAGATTCCGTACTCCCGCAGCAGCGCCAACACCGCGCGGGGATCGGCATCGCCATTTTCCACGCGTCCTCCACCCCAAACGCAGTCCGCAGGCGCGCCATAGATGGAACCGATGTCGCACCAGTCGTAGAAATACTCCCTATGTGTCCGGAATAGCGGGAGGAAGATGCGGTATAGCTCATAGAATTCAAATAAACCCGGCAGATGGTAATATGCCTGTTTCAATCTGTTCACATCCACATGATAATTGCTCGGTTCTTATTATACACAAAAGAGAGGCAGCGTTCCAGCCCCTTTGTGCGGCATCAGCGGGGAAAATCATGCAGAAAACCCATCCGGACAGCGGAATGGTGCGAATCAGTGTGGTGGCGGTGCTGCATCAATCGGCGAATGAAATGGTCAGTGGACAGGATCAGGTTCCCGTTCACCAGCCGTTTTTACAGGACTTTGTTGAAAATCGCGTAAATATTTGGTAATATGTAAACAGAGATTTACATTGATTTCATCCATGTAAAGGAGGTCTATCATGACAGAACTGGAAATCATGCAGCGCGCAAAAATGTACTTAGACAAGCTGGCTCAAGGCATTGATCCCATCTCCGGCGACGAGGTTCCGGAGGATTCCGTGCTCAACAATGTGCGTCTGGCACGGTGCTTTTTCTATGTGTCCGGGATTTTGCAGCAAGTGATTGATAATGGCGGCACCGTCGTTGCACTTCAGGGGCAGAAGGTCCCGTTTTATATGACGCCCCAGCAAATCTCACAGGTGGTTCTTCCCGATCATGGTCTGCGGATCACGGAATTCACGGCGCTTTTGTATGCCGCCGTGGACAATCCCGCCATGAAGCGTCCCGGTACCACCGCCATCACTAACTGGCTGGTGGAGCAGCGCATTCTCCAGAAGGTGACAACTCCGGATGGTAAGCAGCGGCGCGTTCCCACGGAGGAAGGGCTGCGGATTGGGTTGTATACTGAAACCCGGCAGGGGATGCATGGGGAATATGAGGCGGTGCTTTATGCCCCGGAGGCGCAGCGGTTTCTTTTGGAGCATGTGACGGAGATTTTTGGTGTGAGAAATCAGTAAGGAACGCCCCCTGTGGTGTAACAGCCACAGGGGGTTTGTATGTGCGAAAGAAGTCAAGCTGCCCACCACATACAGGGTGAGCGCAAGGTCATTGGTGCAGAGCAGACCTTCTTCGGATTTCAATCCACCCACCCCATGCGGGGTGGGACCAGCGTGTCGCCGCTCCAGAAAAAAGCCATCCGGATTTCAATCCACCCACCCCATGCGGGGTGGGACAGCAAAAGTTCACAAAACAGCCCGTGAAACTTCTGCACAAGTGACAAAATACATTGCTATCCCTCCGGCTGTCTCGCCTTCTCTGCGCTTCTTTCAGTAATCACTCTGCATTTTATCACGAATTTTCTGTGCGAACCAGCCGGGACGTTCCTGTTCGCTTCCTCTTCGCACACCTTAAATCATCAGTGCAGGGGACGCACCGGCATAGAACATGCCGGAAAGGCTGATGAAGGCTCTCCCCGTCCACGGTTCGGCTTTTTTCTGCCCATTGGTTTCCCGCATGGATCAGCGCCCACTGCCGGCGGAAGCAGCGGAAATGCCGAATGCCGGAGGACTGGAGTTAGTCGGATTTCCGGTACCTCAGTGCATTCTGGTACAGGTAACTCCCTCCGGCGCAGGATCCACCTGTACACTATAGTCGGAATAGCTCCGCGGGACAATAACCCCGGGCTTTTTCTCCACATGAACGCCCTCAAAAAGCCGATAGGCAGGGGCGTTGCCCAGCTCACTGTCATGGCGGAACACAACCAGCTCCCGTACCGCCATTTTTCCCCTGGCTGCGGAGTGGTCAATTTCAAACATATTGAGAATCGCCGTCCATAGAAGCTCCAGATCCTCCTCCGAGAACCCGGTGGTCTTTCTGGCCAGGTTCGCAGAGATGTAACCCTCGCAGCGGTAAAGACCGTAGGGAACGATGTACTTTCGACCCATTTCCGTGCCCTTTTTCTCTGCATCCGCCTCGGTTGTGATTGCCACACGGGTAATGGTCACTTCCTGAGGCACAATGGGATCGACGCTTTTTGCAAAGCCCAGCTGCACCGGTCCGCGCACCTGACCGCAGTTCAGTGCGCCCTTTACAAAGGTAGTCATAACGGCGCCAAAGGTTCGAATGTCAAAGAAGTTCGCGCACATCCAGTCCCGCAGCTTTCGATCCAACTCCGGATCATCTTTTTTCGCCTTTTTCAGCGTCTTCTCATCAGCCGCTACATTCAAATAGGCACATGCCTCTGCGTCACTGCGGTTCAGCGGCACACCATCCTTCACATAAATTCTGTAGCCCGTCTCGTCTTCTTTCGCCGTTTCCACATAGTTCCGAATTTTGCGTTTGAGACACACATCCGTTACCAAGCCGCAGCCGGTTTCAGGGTCCGTGCGGGGCATATTGCCTGCATCCGGGTCGCCGTTAGGGTTGCCGTTTTCCACATCGAACAAGATCACAAATTCATACCGGTTCTTAATCACCTCTGCCATTTTAATTTTCCTCCTTATTACCCTGATACCGAGCCGACGTTTGATGATAATACCCCAGCTGGAACGCACCCTGCTCCGGAAGCGTCAGCCGCGTCGGGTAGTTTTCATCCAGCTTGTCCATAATTTCCTGCAGCTGCTTGCTGTACACCACCGCCAGACCACCTCCGGTTTTTCGCAGATGCTTCTGTGCCAGCTTCACCAGCGTTGGGAATACCACGCTGGGCATCGCACAGGCGGAACTAAAATACTTATCCCGAATGGTGCTGTTGATGCCCGGATTCGCCGCGGTCTGAATCGCCTCCAGCACCGAAAACAGGCGTCCCAGGTTATAGGGAAGATTGTTGCTTTCCCGGTTCAGTGACACTGTAAATACCTCCTCTGGATGTTCAAATTCCACACATGGATTTCGCAGATAATATGCCTTGATGATGGCTGCGCGCTCCCGGGTTACCGTATGCTCCGCCCGGATTCGAAGATTCACCCCGTTTCTCAGGCTCGCCGGATATCTTGTCCCGTTGAGTACCGCCCGCAGCACTTCTCCGCTCATCACGGCAGAGGGCTTTTTGTCCTTGGAATTTTGGTTGACCGTGGCGCTTAGCAGCTTCCACAGGGGAACCGTCTGAAATGGGTCATTGCTGACGATCTCCGTCTGCCGGTAATGCTTCTGGATATTCTTCAGAATCTCCCCAAAGGAATTCCGCTGGAAAAAGCGCACCGACAGCCGTGCCGCATTGGGCGCCAGATCAAGAATATAAAAAGGCTTTCTGGGATCCAGCTTCGTCTCGTCAAAGTCTACCGCATTTCCTTCCGCCAGCTGCTTCAGCATATCCTGTACTTCGGTCTGGCGATAACCGGTCTCCTGCCCAAACAGGCAAACGCCCAGGAAGCCCTGATAGGCAGGTTCGCCGCCCTTCGCCCAGCATAGCACCGTAGTATCTCCGATTCGCACCACGTGCTTCCAGTCCGTCAGCAGATAATTCAGCGCCGCTCCATAGGCAAATGCCGCATACTCACCCGTAGGCGCATTGAAGCCCTGCTCTTTTCCATAGGAACAGAAGGACGGAGCATTGAACGACACCAGCGAAGCGCCGCTGGATTGTGCCCCTTGAACGCCCTTGATGGCTGGATGCAGCCGTGCTACTGTCCCTTTTTTTCCGGTCACCAGGCAGGTCATCTCCGCTCCGTCCTCCGAGCTCTCATAGTAGCTTTGCCAAGCTGCCCGAATTTTGGGGTCTTCCGACACATATTGTCCTTGGAAGCGGAACGTCATGTTTGCTCCCGCCAAAATATCCTCCAGACAATCCTGCAGCAGCGGATGCTCCATGGCTTCGGTGGGATTCCAGACAGTAAAGAAGCCTTTTAATGCGTTGGCTGCCGGCGAATCCACTTTTTCAAGCAGCTGCAAATGCAGCTTGGCGCAGGCTTCCCAGCACCGCAGCGCCCGTTCCGCCTTGTCTTTCTCCGCAGGGATGCCCAAAATATAGGTCGCATTATCCCACAGGAAATTCGAGGCAATGCCTACGGAACGTTTTACCGCAGCAGGCAGTGTCAACACTTGAGGCACCAGTTTCTTTCCTTTTTCGGATGCAGCCTTGATACAGGTTATCTGCTCCAGCTGCCCTTCCGGACTCAAATACAGCACATAGGAAATCTTCGCAGTTCCCCAGCCAGGTGGCGAGATCTTCCCTGCCCGCTCCAGGTCTTCATAATACGCTGCTAAGGCTTGCAGAATCATCGCTTCACCTCCGCGCTGTCCGGTCTCGGCACCTGGATCACACCGTCCACCATAACCGCCCGGAAAAACATTGGCGTGATATTGGCTGGATCCGAAAAATCCAGATCATAGAGCATAAAGCCCAAATCTCTTTCGCCCTGCAAGCAATCCGGCACCGGCGGTAGTATCTCGCAAAGCCGGAAGTGCGCCGGAAACTCTCTGCATCCAAAATAGGGCTGAGAATAAAACTGCCCCTTTCGAAGCCGCCGCTTTGTGATCTCCTGAAACTTGCCGGGATTGTTCGTTGGGGAAGCCTTATCCGTCATTTCAAACTCTGCCTCAATCACATAGTGAACATTTTTCAGAAGCGTCGCCGCCCGCTGCTGAATATCCTCGCTGGCGGCAAGCCAAAGCTCCCCCGTTCCCCGCTCCATGACCGATTTCGCCGTTTTCAAATTGCATACGGATTTCACCTCGTTGCGGCGAATATTCACAAATTCAATGGGTGCGCAGACACGAATGCTGCAAATATTCCATTTGAGCCCAGGATGCCAGAACACGGATTCCAGCAATCCCCTGGCAGCAGAGGGCGTAATCACATCGTAAGAGACACGCTCCGCTTTCATTTCCGGTCTGGTAAACAGCGCATATTCTCCCCAGGCCTCCATTCGGATTGACATTGTTCCACTCCTTTCTCTTTATGGCAATACCGCACAAATCGTCAAGAGAGTCTGACGAGAGATTTTTCGTCAGAAAAAGGTGGAAAACCGCAGGAATACTTTGTGTATTTCAAGGTTTTACTAACGTATTTCTGGCGGAAAAGATCCGTCAGAATCCGCAGACGCATTTGTGCGGTGTTGCCTTATATAAATAGTGCTTTGCCAAAGTCAGACTGGAGCGATAGTCCGGTCTGCTCTGAGTAAAGCGATGGATTCGTCAAAATTGCAGCCTGGTCATCCAAGACTTCCAGATTACCGGCAAGATTCAGCGCCTCAAAATGCTGCGGATAAATAGAAACCGCATATTGCGCCAGCTTACGAAGCAGTTCTCGGTTCCGCCAGCTCATTCGCAGCTGTTCCAGCAGTGGGGCTTGATCTGCACCGGGGATGTATACCGTTTTTGTATCCGTGTCAATCATACGGAACTGCTCGGCTACCCATTGGAACGGAAATCCGCCTCGGGAAATCTCCGGCAGAATCCCCTTCACATCCTGCGCATTCTCGCCTTTGAGCTTCAGCAATTCTGTAAAATACAAATGGATTGCATCAGGCGCCAGCAAATCCGGATAGGCTCTCATTGCCACCCGCGCAGCTCCAATGGTAGTCAAAAACAGCGGCGGCGGAGCAGTAGGTGCCTCAAATACCGTAACGATGCTCTCCTCACGCAGGCGTTTTCCCTCACGATTGCACCGACCCGCGGCCTGCAATATGGAATCAAGGCCTGCTAATTCCCGGAACACCTGCGGAAAATCCACATCCACGCCCGCCTCAATCAGCGAAGTGGAAACCACCAGGCAACGTTCCCCGCGCTTCAAGCGCTGTCGAATTTCCGCCAGCACCCGCCGCCGGTGGTTTGGGTGCATCAGGGTGGAGAGATGGAACACGCCATCCCCGGAAAGCCGTTCATAGAGGGACTGTGCACTCGCGCGGCTATTGACGATGCACAGTGCCTGGTGCTGGTTTATGCGCTGTCCGGTCAGCTCCTCCCAGGACAGCTTTCCCGCATAGCTTATCATCGTTCTGCAGAAAACCGGCGATACCGCCAGCCCCTCCGGGCAAAGCTCTCTGGGCGATATATCCGGCTGAAATTCCAAAAATATCGGCGTAAGCGCCGGCTGCGTGGCAGTGCAGAGCACGACGGAAGCACCATAATGGGCTGTCAGCTCCGAAATCGCATGGACGCAGGGTCTTAAATTTTCCACCGGCAGCATCTGAGCCTCGTCCATTACAATCACACTTTTTGCAAGATGATGCAGCTTTCTGCACGCAGAGGGTCGATTGCTGTACAGCGATTCAAAAAACTGTACTGCCGTGGTAACAACCACCGGGATATCCCAATTCTCCGTGGCTTGCGCCATGAACATTGACTCCGCCGTGGCATGGTCTACAGTCTCATACAAAACACCAGAATGATGCTCCAACACCTGATCCGCTCCAAGAATCTCCCGAAATACATCTGCCGTCTGCTCAATGATCGAGGTATAGGGCACCACATAGATGATTCGCTGCATCCCCGCCGCCACCGCATGCTCCAGCGCAAAAGCCAAAGACGCCACGGTTTTCCCGCCGCCTGTGGGAACAGTTAGCGTAAACAGCCCAGGTATCTCCTGCCGCCCACGTTCCCGGCAGGCAGAAAGGAACTCGCATCGCTGGCGATTTAGCTCGTCCTTTGGCGGAAACCACGGCGCAGCATAGCGATCCAGCCGCGCGAGCAATTCGGTCATTGGCAGCGCACTGCTTTTTCGCTTTTCCCGCATGAATGCTTCCGTATCCAGAAAATCCGCATCCACCAGGCAGGAAAACAGCATTCGCACATAGAAAAAATCCGTCAGCATGTTTTTGTTGCAGAAGGCAGGATACTCCGCCGCGGGCAGTGAGATTTCCTGTGCATATTCCGGTGCCACCGGGCTGGGTGCACCACTTTTGATTCTGCCCAGCAGTGTTCCGGACTCCGGACCATCCCCGTGGGTCCCCAGGTTCGGCAGCCCGCCATGATGCCCCGCCACTGCAAATGCCGCGGGAATCTGTCCCATCATTGCGCACTCCACCGCACCGGCTGTGGAATGATCCACCTGCTTTCCCTGACGAAGCAATCGGTTTTGAAACGCCTCGGTGTACTTCCCCGCATCGTGAGTCAGTCCCGCAAGTTTTCCCTGACGCTCCGCCCCAAATGTCGCAGCAAACTGCTCCGCCAAAGCCGCCGTGCCCTCCAGATGCTCCTGTACTGTCTGATATAGAACCTGGCCGTCTTCCAATTGTCGAATATGTGCATAATATTTCATATTGCGCCTCCATTATTTACAAAATATCACATTTTTGTGATTTTGTGAATGGAGATTTTTGTGCATTGTGTCCATTTTTCTTCCCAGTTGACGAATTTTGTTGTAGATTCACTACAAAGTGCAGCAAAACAGCGAGGTCGATTGACCTCGCTGCTTCAAAAATATGAAATATAAAGAAAGAACCGCAACCATAGGGTTGCGGTTCTGGTGGGGGATGGTGGATTCGAACCACCGAAGGCGAAGCCAGCAGATTTAC
>CAJKNS010000010.1 GCA_905201305.1 uncultured Eubacteriales bacterium | reverse complement strand
GCGACCTCTTTTTGCGCATTCAGGATTCCATCTGCTGACCCAGGAACCCTGCGACAGTCTGGCAGATTTTCTGCTCGGTTTCTCCCACCGGCGCAGATTTGTCGTCCATCAGTACCATGACACAGCCCATCAGGTCGCCGCCGGAGAGAATGGGGGACGCCACACCCAGATAGTAGCCGTCCACGCTTTCCGCAGCCCGGAGCCGGTTGCCGCCGGTATAGCAGTAGGACTTCCGCTGCTCCATAATCTGCTCCAGCTCATGGGAATTCTGCTTGTCCATGAGATCCCGTTTCGGTGCACCGCTGAGGGCGATAATTGCGTCCCGGTCAGATACTGCGGCAATCCGCCCGGTGTTCCGTCCCAGACTGTCGCAAATTTGCGCTGCAAACTCGCCCAATTCACCCATGGGAGAGTATTTCTTGAAGATGACCTCGCCGTCCTTTTCTGTGAAAATCTCCAAGGGGTCGCCCTCGCGGATTCTCAGGGTTCTTCTGATTTCCTTGGGGATAACCACCCTGCCCAGATCATCAATACGCCGGACAATTCCAGTTGCTTTCATATAGGAACTTCCTCCAATTTCTTGTATCGTCAAATGTATTATCTGCCTTGCGTGGGTTTTTATGCGAGTAAACAAATGGGGGTTATTTCCTGAAAAAAGGACGCAATCACAATTACAAGCGTGACTGGAGACGGCACATATGCTGTGTACCATCAACTATGTTTTGAATGAGGAAAAGCTGCAATTAAAGGACATCAGCATTTATGAACAGGAGCAGATGGAGCTTGTCATTCGGCAGGCACGGAGTCACGCGCAAAAGAAGCTCTCCGCCGTGGATCAGGAAGTACAGCCGCTGACGGAACATAATACCTACGACGTGGAACAGCTCCTGCTGCGGATGGTGCGCAAGGGCGACACCACCGCACTGCGGGAGTGGTTTGCAACGGCTCCGGCGATTCGCGCCGGCATCGTGGCGGGAGAACCGCTGCGCCAGAGGAAGAACCTCTTTATCGTCACTGTCACACTGGCTGCCCGCGCCGCAATTCAGGGCGGTATGCAGGTAGACGATGCGTTTACCCTCAGCGATTCCTACATTCAGCAGTGTGAGCTGCTGTCTGCCCCGGACCGGATCACGAACCTGCAATATCGGATGCTGCTGGATTACACAGAGCGTGTGGAACGGCTGCGCCGGGGAAAGGTCCCCTCCAAGCTGACCATGGATGTGGCAAATTACGTGCAGCACCATCTCTCCGATGCCATCAAAACAGAGGAAATTGCCAGCTCCCTATATATGAGCCGCCCCTATCTGTCGAAGAAATTCAAGGAAGATACGGGCGAGAATATCGCGGATTTTATCCTGAAAGAAAAAACGGAGGAAGCAAAGCGTCTCCTCCGCTATTCGGATAAATCTCTCACCGCCATCGGTTCTTATCTGGGCCTCTCCTCGCCCAGCCACTTTTCACGGGTGTTTAAGGCATGTGTGGGGACAAGCCCGCGGGATTATCGGGAGAAGCACTAGTTTATGATGGGGGTGTAGGTTTCTGAGTAACAAGCGTGAATATCCGGCATATGAAATCATATGATATAGGTTTGCTTGAAATCTTCGCATAAAAAGAAGAATTTGAGCTGGATGTGGTGCGTGAGGCTCTGGGTGCGGACTGAGCCGATCCGGCTCCGGATAATTGGACAAAAATCTTGACGGGTCCCCGGGAGCGCTGTAAAATATGCATATAGCATACCTTTTGGCTATTTTATTTTAACATTTTCTAGAGGCAGGTGATCCTTTTATGGACCTATTACAGCTCCAGTATTTCTGCACCATTGCGCAATATGAAAACATCACCCGGGCAGCCAAGGCCCTGTTTGTCAGCCAGCCCAACCTCTCCACCTCTCTGTCCCGGTTGGAGGACGATTTGTGTGTCAAGCTCTTTGAGCGCCGTCGGGGCAAGGTTTCTTTGACTGAGAACGGTCAGCTTTTCCTCTCCTACGCCGAGCGGGTACTGAACGAGCTGAATGCCGGAATTAAGGCTGTCCAAGCGGCAGAACAAGCAAACTTTGACCAGCTTCGTGTTGTCAGCAGTCAGCTTGATTTTATCGGTGAAATTCTTCAAAAATATCCGGCTGATCGCCGGATTAGAATCAAACAGGTAAAATGTGCCAATATGGACGTGTACGACCGGGTATTGTCCGACGATGCAGATTTTGGGTTTTACTTTGGCACACCGAAAACGCGGATTCTGGAGTTCATTCCGCTGCTTACCAGTGAACGTATTGCAATTCTGCATAAAGACCATCCCCTTGCAAAGAAAAAGCATATCTCCATTCTGGACCTTGCGTCGGAACCATTGATCTGCAACTATTGCCGGGATGACGCGGAGTTCCTTTCCGAGATGGAGCAGGTTTACGGTTTACACTTCCAAATATTATCTGAGTGCGACGATACGCAGATTGAAGCCACCCTGATCGGCAGTAATCGTGGTCTATCCATTTCCCCATTGCCCAATTACTACAAGTTTAAGCGGCTGACTCCCGATCTGCCAATCGCTTATGTCAGCTTTGACGAGACGCTTCCTTTGGCGCAAATGGGTGTTGTCCGCCGTCCAGGCAATCGGCTAACCGATTCCGCCCTATTCTTCTTGCAGAAAGCAGAAGCCTTCTTTATGCAGGACCGGGAGAACGCTATCCAATATATCAACAAGCAATCTGAGCAATCCTGGAATGTAACCCTCGGGGCTGTAACTTAACCGTAAAATACCGCTGCACCGTGCTGTGCAGCGGTATTTTTTATAGAATGTCCAGTCCACCGTCTACTGTGATTACATTGCCGTTAATATGATGGCATTCTTCTGAGCAGAGCCATTGCAGCGCTGCAGAAATATCGGTTACATATCCCATATCGACGTTGGTTCCCTCCGCCTTGGGGCGGGGCTGTGCGGGATCATATGCGCCGAATGTTCGGTCTGCTAAGCCGGTTCCTAAGGTAGGGCCTGGACAAATCACATTTGCACGAATTCCCGTTCCTCGATTCTCCAGCGCTACCATCTTCGTTAACATAATGGCTCCGGCCTTGCTGGGACCGTAAGCGCCGAAATTTGCGATCGGCTTTATTCCCGCTGAGGAAGCCGTTGTAACAATGCAGCCGCTACCTTGTCTGCGCATTTGCAGCAGCTCATGTTTCATGCAGAAAAATAGCCCCTTCAAGTTGGTATTCGACACCAGATCCCAGTCCTGCTCCGTCAAATCCGCAATTGGCACCCGTTCCATCGTAACGCCATCTGCACCAATACCGGCATTGTTAAACGCAATGTCAATTCGGCCGTAGCGCTTTACTGCCGTTTCTACCATATTGGCAACATCCGTCTCATTGGTCACATCGCAGCGCACAAAGGCTGCCGTGCCGCCCTGCTGCATAATCTGCTTTACCACAGCCTCCGCCGCTGTAATGTTTTTCCTTGTGGCAATCAGTACCCGCGCCCCCAGCGCTGCAAAATCAAGCGCTGCCTGTTTTCCAATTCCGGAAGCGCCGCCGGTGATCACAATTACCTTATCCTGAAATCGTTTTTCCATGCACTACACCTCTTGTTGTTGATTCATTCTCCGTGCCAGGCGGCTTCCGTCCGGATTTCGTATGCTTCTGTTGAGGTGCAGCATCCCCACTGAGCCGTGATGCTGCACCTCAGCTCATTTATTCCAGATAGTCGTCTACATTCTCGGACGTGACCAGATAATAATCGGTATTCTGATTGTATTCTTCGATTGTTTCACCTGCAAAAATTCGATTTGCCACTTCTACCACCTTATCTGCCATCATTGCCGGTGTCTGGTAGATTGTCAGATCCCAATCCCCGGCCTTAATGGCCTGAAGGACCTCCTGCTGACCGTCAATGGATACAATTTTAATCTGTCCCGCTTTGCCCGCTGCCTGAATGGCGTTCAGAGCGCCGTAACCGAAATCGTCGGAAGCGGTGAATACCAGATCAATCTCGGGATAGGTGGTCAGGAAGTTCTCCATAATGGTCTGTGCCTGGGTACGGTCAGAATCGCTGTACTCCTCAGCCAAAATCTCAATGTCGGTGCCCTCTAACGCCTTTCGGAATCCCTCAGAACGCTGCACGAAATCGGTCTTGCCTTCTTTTCCGTTGATGATACATACTTTTCCGGTGCCGCCCAGAACATCCTTTGTATACATGCCAACCTCATTGGCAATGGCTAGCTGATTTGCACCTACGAACGCATTGATATACTGATGCGCATCATCTGCACAATCTGCAAAGAAGGAGATCACAGGGATTCCGGCATCTGCGGCCTTCTTACAGTCCGCAACCGCCGCCTGTGCGTCATGTGCCCAGTAAACAATTAAATCCACATTTTTCGTAACCAACGTGTCAAACTGTGTGCTCTGTTTTGAGGCATCGCCGTCTGCATCCTGAAGATCCGTGGTCCAGCCCTGCGCTTCTAACGCGGCTATCAAGGAGTTTACGACACTTACGATGTGGGGGTTGTTGGTGGCCGTTGCAACGGATACGCCAACGGTAATCTGCTTGTCCGCAGGGGCAGCCGGAGCATCATTGGTGGTCTCAGCTGCAGATGCAGCAGGTGCTTTGTCCGGTGCAGCAGCAGAGGATGCGCCGCCGGAAGCAGGGGTTGCGCCGCAGCCTGCAAAGATTCCAAGGATCATCACCAGAGCCAGCAGCATGGATAACAAGTTCTTTTTACATTTCATCAGTAGTTCCTCCTTTTATAACAGCTTCCGCTGTGAATGACAATTAAACGGCGTCTTCCAGGCGCTGCTCTCTGGTGCAGCGGTCTACAATCAATACTGCCAGCAGCAACGCGCCAGTCAGCACATTCTGCGCCCAAGCGTCAAAGGACAAAAGCGATGCAATGTTGATAATTGCCCGCACTACAACAATGCCCAGCAGTGTGCGGATCACGCTGCCCTTGCCGCCGGTAAATTTTACGCCGCCTAACACGCTGGCGGAAATCAGAGTGATATTCAGTCCGTCGCCATAGCTGACCGCACCGGCATAGACATAGGATGACAGCAGCACACCGGTAATTCCGGCACAAATACCGCCAATAAGGAAGCAGATGGTCTTGGTCTTCCCAATCTCAATACCAGAGGAATAGCCAGCTTCCGCATTGCCGCCCGCTACATAAATGCCGTTTCCAAACCTGGTCCGATGAAGCAGCAGCCCAAAGCCGATGAGACAAAGGGCAAACAGCAAGACCGGTAGCTGCAAGAATTTCAGTCCAAACAGCCGGAAGCCATAGAGTCCCTGCAAAAATGGGCTGGTATTGGGCACGGTCGCCCCGTTCCCGAGGATATAACAGACGCCGGTGAGGGCTGTCATGGTGGCAATGGTAGCAATCAAAGAGCTGATCCGAAGCTTTGTCACTAGGAAGCCATTGACTGCGCCCACCAGGCCGCATACCAGAATTGCCGAAATCAAACCGGCTACACCGCCGTACCGGGAACCAACCAGCGAGGACATAATTGCGGACAGCGCCACGGACATACCCAGCGACAGGTCAATTTCGCCGGAGATCAGCAGGAAGGACATACCGATGGCTGCAATTCCATACATACTAAAGTCCGCCAGCAGCTTATAGACGTTATTTGCGCTGGCGAAGTAGGGCACAAACCAGATGCCGTAGCCCAGAATCAGGACGAGGATCAGGATGATGTTGTACTCCGCAAACAATTCCTTGCACTTTTTCACAGACCCGTCCTCCTTTCGCTGCGAATCTGAATGGCAACGGCAATCACCAGAATGGCGCCCTTGACAATGTACTGGAGGTTGGTATCCAGCCCCAGAATCACAAAGCTATTGTCGATGATGCCAAGGATTAGAACGCCAATGAGGGTGCCGAGAATATTGCCCTTGCCGCCGGTGATGGACAGTCCGCCCAGTACCACTGCGGTCAGTGCGGTAAACTCATAGCCTGCGCCCATTTTCGGCTGAGCGGACATGATCCGGGAGCACATCACCACCGATGCAAGCCCTGTCAGCAGACCGGAGATGGTATAAACCGAAACGATAATGCCGGTTGCATTGATGCCGGAGAACCGGGCGTTGATCATATTGCTGCCTACGGCGTAGATTTGGCTGCCATAGACCGTCTTTCTCAGAACAATCCCGCAGATCGCCGCCACCACCAGCAGAATAATCACCGGCACCGGAATCCCCAGCACGCTGCCCTGTCCCAGCGCTTTATAGAAGGTCATGGAAGCGTCGCCGGTGAGGGAGGTGTTTTTCTTGGTAAACAGCAGTACTGCGCCGGTATACAGGCTCATCATGCCCAGGGTGGAAACAAAGGAGTTCAGCCGAATCACGCCTACCAGAATGCCGTTGAGCAGTCCGCCTACCAAGCCGATAAGCAGGGGCAGCACAATGGCCAGCACCTGATTCTGCACCGCCGGAGTGACATAATAGCAGGAGATATTCGCCAGGAACGTCAGCATCATGCCTGCGGAAAGATCCGTGCGTCCGGTGAGCATAATCAGCGTAATGCCGCAGGATACGATGCCGTATACCGCTACCTGACGGAGCAGGTTTACCCAGTTGCCCACGGTCAGGAAGGAGCTGTTCAGCAGCGCCACTACGATGACATACAGCACGATCATCAGATAAATGCCGCGAATGTGGTGCTTCTGCATCCACTGGCTTACCGCAGCATATTTTGTTTTCAATGCCGTCATACCGGTACACCTCCCAATGCAGCAGCAAGGATTTCCTTGTCCGTTGCGGTTTTTCCGGAGAATTCCGCCGTGATCTTACCTTCTGCCACGGTGATAATCCGGTCACAGATGCCCAGAATTTCCGTCAAATCCGAGGACACCACAATTACGGATGCACCCTTCTTGGCAATTTCATAGATGATTTCATAGATTTCTGCCTTAGACCCAACATCAATGCCGCGGGTGGGCTCATCCAGAATCAGAATATCCGGATTTTCCATAAGCCACTTGGCAATGACCACCTTCTGCTGATTGCCGCCGGAGAGGTTGCCTGCCAGCTGATTCACAGAGGGTGTTTTCACCCGGATTTCCTTTACATACTGGTCCGCCAGACTCCGCTGGGTTTTCTTATCGATAAAGCCCAGGTGGTTGATCTCCGAAATTTTTACCAGGGTCATATTATTAAGGATGCTCAGCCGCAGGGCCAGCCCCTCTTTTTTTCGATCCTCCGGCACCAGAGCCAGACCGTGCCGCCGGGCCTGAACAGGATTGGAGATGGTCACGGGCTTTCCGTCGATGGAAATCGTGCCGCTGTCATAGGCGTCCACACCGAAAATCGCACGCATGATCTCGGAACGTCCTGCACCCACCAGTCCAAAGAAGCCCAGCACCTCACCTCTGCGGGCCTCAAAGCTCACGTCAGTGAATACGCCCTTCCGGGTCAAATGCGCTACGCTGAGCAGCACCTCGCCCAGCTCTGCTTCCTGCTTGCCGTACATATCGTCCATGGGGCGGCCCAGCATATACTCAATGAGCTTATCCCGGGTAACGTCCTTTGTCTCCACAGTGGTAACGTTTTTGCCATCGCAGAGGATGGTGGCCCGGTCACTGACCTGCATCACCTCGTCCAGCTTGTGGGAGATATAGATAATCGCAACGCCCTCCCGCTTCAGCTGCATCACCAGCTCCAGCAGGATGTCCGCCTCCCGATCCGTCAGGGACGAGGTGGGCTCATCCATGATGATAATCCGGGCATCGCGGGTCAACGCTCTGCCGATCTCCAGCATCTGCTGCTGGGCAATGGAGAGATTCGACGCCTTGACATGGGGATCCACGTCCAGATGGATCCGGCTCAAAATTTCCTTTGCCTTCCGGTACATGGTGCGGTTATCCAGAAATACGCCCTTCTTGGGCCAGTTGCCCAGGAACAGATTCTTTGCCACATCAATGTCCGGTACAATGGAAAGCTCCTGATAGATACAGGCAATGCCCGCATCAATGGCCTGATTGGGGTGGGTAAAGGTGACTGGGGTGCCGTCAATTAGGATTTCGCCTTCGTCCATCTGATGAAAGCCGGTCATTACTTTAATCAGCGTGGATTTTCCCGCTCCATTTTCACCCACCAGCGCCAGCACCTCGCCGGTATGGATGCTCAGGCTGACATCGGAAAGGGCTGTTACGCCCGGGAACCGTTTGGTGATGTCTCTCAGTTCCATCAGCGGCGCAGATTGTTTTAAATTCTCGTTCATTTCTGCCTCCTGTCCTTATCGGATTCGGATGGCGGCGTGGAAGCCGTCCTGATTGGCGTCGGCAATGAGTCGTCCGCTTCCAACACAGTCGCCCACTGCATAAACGCCCTCGGCATACAGCTTTCTCAGTTCACCCAGCAGTCGATCCTCAGGCTTTACGCCCAGAGCTAAAACAAAGGTGTCGCCAAAATAGCGGTGTTCGATGCCTTCCGAGTCCACAGTTACCACGGCATCCGGCTCAAAGCTCTGAATGCGCCGATCTCCCTGCAATGCCACGCCATATTTCTCCAGCTGGTACATGACCTCGATGTGGTTAAACACCGCCAGTGCCTTTCCGAAATCCTCCTCGGGGATCATGTCGATCACCATCACGGACTTTCCTTCCATGCCCAGCATGATGGCACATTCCAGACCCACAATACCGCCGCCGCAGACCACCACGTTTTCTCCTACCGGAACCGTATGATGCTCCACGTCCTTAACCGTCTTGACGTTGGGACCGTCTACTCCGGGCACTCTGGGAATGATATAATTGGAGCCGGTAGCCACGATGATGGCGTCAGGATTCTTCTCCAGCACCATTTCAGCGGTGACTTCGGTATTCAGGTGAATGTTTGCACCGCAGCGCTCGGTCTCCCGAATGTCCCACTCCTTATAGAGCCGGAGATATTCCTTAAAGGGCGCGATGGTGGCATCCTGCATCAGCCCGCCCAGCTGACCGGTTTTTTCATACAGGTCTACCTGATGTCCCATTTTTCTCAGGGTTTGCGCCGCCATCATGCCGCCGGGACCGCCGCCAATGACCATCACATTCTGCTGCCGTCCGGGCTTTACCAGGCTCTCCAGATCCATGGACTTGCCCAACAGCGGATTGATGGCACAGCGCATGGACGTTCCGTAGTTATTGGCTGTACCGCACCAGTCGCAGCGGGTGCAGGGACGAACCAGCGCCGCATCGCCGCGAACGGATTTGTGAATCAAATCACCGTCCGCCATATAGGCCTTTGCCATTACCACGATATCCGCCTTTCCTCCGGCGATAATATCCTCCGCCTCTTGGAGCGAGGTAATGTTGCCCACTACTGCCACGGGAATATGCAGCCGCCGTTTTGCTTCTGCCGCAAATTCCACATTGAAACGCCGTTCCTTGAAATAGGTGGGGGTGGTATAGGTGGAGGCGTAGTTAAAGAAGATCACGCCGCGGGAGATATGCACAATGTCGATAAACTCCTGGGCCCGCTCCATAAACGCCAGTGAATCCTCAAATTGAAGGCCGTCCGGCGTATCCTCCTGAGCGGAAACCCGAATTTCCAGCACCATATCCGGCACCGCCTGACGAATGGCCGCCAGCACCTCCAGCGGGAACCGCATCCGGTTCTCCAGACTGCCGCCGTATTCGTCGGTGCGGTGGTTGCTGGCTGGAGACAGGAACTGCGCCAGCAGATTGTTGTGCCCGCAGTGGATCATCAGGATTTTCAGCCCCGCCTTTTGACATCGTACCGCGCAGTCCACAAACTGCTGCTTGATAAAGGCCATGTCCTCATAATTCATGGGCTTGATATATCCCAGCGGCCCGCCGTTTAATGGGACATCCGAGGGCGCAAGTCCGATCACGCCGGGCATGGTGGTTGCGCCCCGTCCGGCATGGGCCAGCTCTACGCTCATCTCCGCGCCGTTCTCCCGGGCCCGCACCACCAGCTGATTGATGCCGTGGATACAGCGATCCTCGGTGACGTTCAGCTCACAGAGCCAGGCCGAGCTTCCGGTGTGTACCACAGGAGTATTGCCAATGGTCAAATAGGCAACGCCGGTTTTGGCCTGATATTCCACATAGTCCAGCATTTCCTCTGTCACATCGCCCTCCGGCGTGCATTTCAGCACCACGGTAGGGGAATATTCCAGTCGGTTTTTTAGGGTAACACCCCGTATTTTCAGCGGTGAAAATACATGGGGATAACGGTCATTTCGCACTGCGCACATATTTCTTCCTCCTTGCCGCCCGAGTGGGGGCTCTTTACACTTTGGATTATACGGCCACGGTCAGGAAAAGCAAAATATGAAAAGGACCTGGGAATATAATCCCTGGCTTATAATGAAAATGGCAAAAACTCCGCAGCAGGCACGGCGTAAACCAGCCCACTGCGGAGTCATTCTATTTTCATATAGTTTGGATGGTCTCAGCCAAAAGCTCCATTTCTTCAAAGGTATTGTAAAACGCCGGAGAAAGACGAAGGCTGTAGGGAACTCCAAGCCTTCTGTGGAGAATTTGGGCACAGTGATCCCCGGATCGCAGCATAATGCCCAGCTGATCCAGCGCAGCGGCCATATCAAAGGCATCTACTCCGTCTACCGTAAAGGACAGGCAGCCTATTCTGGTGCCGCTGCCGAGAAAATGAATCCCCGGAATCTCGCGCAGCCGTGTTTCTGCATGGCGCAGCAGAGCCGCTTCATGAGTTTGCCACCCGTCTGGCAGCTGCATCCGATACCTAAGCGCTGCCATCAAGCCCACCGCACCGGAAACATTGGGGGTTCCTGCCTCCAGAGTTGGAAGGAATGTGGTTTTCTCCGCCGTGACCCGTTCCACCATACCGCCTCCGTATACCATCGGCGGCAGCGGCTGTTTGCAATAGAGCAGTCCAACGCCAAAGGGTGCGCCCAGCTTATGCCCGGAACAGACGTAATAATCACAGTCCAGCGCTGTTAGGTTCACCGGCATATGGCAAGCTCCCTGTGCTCCATCCACCAGTACCGGAATCCCCCGTTGGTGCGCCATTGGAATGATCTTTTCCAGCGGAGTTGCCATGCCCAGCACATTGGAGCACTGGCTGATGGCAAGCAGCGCGGTTCCTTCTGTCAGCATGGTATCCAGCGCATCGAGATTCAGCGTTCCATCCGGCTGGATGGGACAAACCCGAAATTCCCGCCCTGTTTTTTTGCACAGCTGCTGCCATGGGACGAAGTTCGAGTGATGCTCCAATTCCGTGACCACAATTGCCCCAGGTTTGTCCGCAAACGCCGCCGCCACCCGGTTGATGCCATCGGTGGTGCCGGAGGTAAAGGTGATATGCCCCGGCTCGGTTCCAAAGAATTGGGCGCAGACCGATCTGGCCTGCTCATAGGCATCGGTACAGCGGCTGGATAAGGTGTGAATGCCCCGATGGACGTTGCCCCGCAGTAGTTCCACTTCTCGCACCGCCTCCATCACCTGCATTGGCATCTGCATGGTTGCGGCATTGTCCAGATATACAAGCGGATGACCGTGGATAGTCTGTGAGAGTGCGGGAAAGTCCTGTCGAATCCGCTCCACATCAAAGGCGCACGCCACGTCCTCCGTGCATGTTACTTGCACCACTGGTTTCTGCGCCGTATTCTCCTGCTGATGGTCGCAAATAAACGCCGCCAGCTCCGAAACCGTGCTGATTTCCGCAAATTCCGCCGGAGTCATGGAGACATGGAATATCTCCTGCACTGCCTTCATCAGCAGCACCTTTTTCGAAATCACAGAGCTGGCCCCGGAGCAGGAACGGGAAATCTGTCCGGGATCAATACCCATGCGCTTCAGCGCCAGCGTATACCTCAGGCTGACATCCGCCAAATCCAGCAGCTTTTCACTGGCGCACATCTCCTCTGTCAGCAGAAAGCGATCCAGGATATACCCCTGAACCAGCGGGTATACATGCGTATAATCCCGCTGGCTCAGGCTTAGATATCTGCTTTCATACTGTGGAAGTCGCTGGGCCGCAGCATGGAGACGCGCCAGAATGACTTCCCGGTTTTCCATTATGCCGTAATGACCTTAAGGCCCAGATGCTTGCCCAGGGCGCAGACCTGATCGAAGCAATCGCCGTATACCAGCGGAACATGGTTGCCCACCTCCAGCTGCTTCTGGAAGAAGTCGTTGCCGTCCTTCACCCGGAAGAATACACCCTCGGAGCAGGAATAGTCACCGAAGCCCACGCCGCCAACGATTTCGCCCTTAGCAACAAACAGGGTCTTGCAGTCGGGGGAAATCCGGCACATGGTGATCTCCTGACCTACATCCCGGTTGAAGTCATAGCGGATGGTTGCACCAAATCCGCTGGCAGCGAAGGGGCGAATGGCATAGGGGGCTTTGGGTGCATCCCAGCCCTGCATATTCCGCCGGGGAACTGCGTGCCAGGTGAGAATCACGTTATCCGGATCTGCCTTTACCACATCCATGCAGGAATCGTTGATGTCCGTATGGAAGAAGGGGGACAGGCCGTAGCGTCCGGTGGCAATAGCCTTGGCGTCGTGGGTGGTGTTGCCCATGTAAGCGGGCTTGTCCACCAGGCAGGAGAGAATTGCGATGGACAGGCAGGCGGGAATATCATATTCGCAGGCAGAAGGAATGCCCATCTCGCCCAGCAGAGAGTGGGTCAGGCAGAAGGTCATCCGCTCCTGATTCAACCGACGGGTAGCGCAGGCATCGGGGCAGGGTGCGGCAAAGGCGTTGCAGCCGTAATAGTCCAGCATCTTCTTTACGGTAACATAGAACCGCTCGGAGCTCAGAACTTCCTTTCGCTCCATATCGCACTCCACTGCGTTGCCGATAAGATCGTCCGCCAGCGCCTCCATTTCCTTCACGTCTTCCTCCGTGGGATTCAGCGCTGCACGTCCGGGCAGGGTATAGTTCTCACCGGACTTTCCAATATGCGTCTGGTCCAGAAGCTCATGGAGGTTCACAAAGGTAAATTGGGTGCCCAATACATCCGTTACCTGCTCCAGGCTGACGAAGTTGCCCATATCGCTGACGGAACGGGCTGTACCGAACCGTGCGGCACAGAGTACTCTGGTCTCCCGCAGCATTTTCTTTACCCGCAGCACCTCCAGGAAATCCAGCGTCTCCTTCCAGGTGCGGTAGGCATAGCTCTCCAGTCCTCTGGCACGAGTAGAGGCAATCAGAATGGTTTGCATGCACTGAGGGCCGGGGATGGTGATAATAGGCTTTTTCGCTTTCTGCACAAAGTCAATCACCAGGTCGGACAACCGCCCCATGGGGCCGATCATGTAAATATCCACATCGTCCTTGCCCTGAAGCATCTTATCCAGAATCTCCGGGGTCACCAGGAATTCCTCATTTCGGTCAATCCAGATGGGCTCCATGACGTTGAAATGGGGGCTGGTGAGATTCTCTGCCAGCTCCTCATGGGCACCCTTAATGAGCTCGGCGTTGGCCATATCGTCGAATTCCTTGGTCAGCTCAAAGTCCTTGCCCATGCGGCAGGGGCCTTCGAATACATAGTCGTGGTGCAGGGTCACCAGAATGGGACATACGTTGAGCTTTACGTCTTTTCCGAGATGGATCATAATTTCTTCCTCCTAATTTATAATCTGTAATTTCATTATAACGAGACCATCTCAGAAAGAGAAACAATGGTTTTTCTTATTTACAATTTATAATTGTTATTATATGATGATATTAGTTTTATTAACGCTTTGAAATTGTATATCCTATGAATTTGATAGGATTATAGGAGGTATCGCCAATGCTGCAGCAGCGCATTCAAACATTTTTGGAGGTGGCAAACTGTCTGAGCTTTTCCACCGCCGCCCGGAATCTCTATATCAGCCAGCAGGCAGTTACCAAGCAGATTGCATCTCTGGAGCAGGAATTGGGACTACGCCTGTTCTACCGCACCACGCGGCAGGTCACATTGACCCCGGCAGGTAGCCTCCTGCGGGATTCCTTTACCCAGATTAATCGGCAGATCCGCAGCGACATCCGCAAGGCCAGAGAATTAAACAGTTCCGGGAAATCCCTGCTTCGGGTTGGCTTCCTCTCTTCTCTGTCCCGAAAGGATATCATTCTGCCCGTCACCGACTATCTTATGAAGCACTGCCCAGAGCTGGCGCTGGATATTCGCCTGCTGGATTTTGTGGCGCTGCGGAACAGCCTTCTGGATGACCGGCTGGATTTTTGCGTGACCACTTCCAACGACTGGCGGTTTTGGCCTGGCATCCACACCACGGTTTTACAGCAGAAGCAGTTCCAGGTGGTCTATTCTACGCGGCATCCCCTGGCTAAGCAAGACACCATTACACTTCAAGACCTGGCCGCCCATACGCAGCTGACTCTGCCCAATGACAATGTGCTCTCCGGCATCGAGCAGTGGGGGAGGAAAATACCATTTTCCAAGGTCGTGGCCTGCCCGGATATCAGCACCCTGATGGTGCGGCTGGAACTGGGGGAGGGCTTTGCGCTGCTGACAAAGGTCATTGAAGGGCACGATGCCCCGAATCTCCATTATTGGCCAGTTCCATTCCCGGAGGCTCATGCGGAAATCGTCTGTATCTGCCGGGAACATCCCCGGGAGGAAATTAGCGCGCTGATTCAGAAAATTGCCCAGAGCGGACTTGTGCATTTGGGGAATTGATTTCGTAGGATAACAAAAGTCTGTGCCGGAAAATAACAATCTCAAAACCGCCACTTTTATCACACTTGCATTTCAAAATGAATCCTGTATAATAGTATATGTTTCAATACTATTTAGAAATCATTACATAAGATTGGCGGCGGATTATCTATGAATCTATCCTTGAACATCATCCTCGATCAGCTTCGTTCCCTGCCGCTGGAGGTCCATATTGACGACCCGGCGGAAAAAGTATTCTGCCGGGGGGCGCTGCTGCCGCGAGATTACCGCGTCATGCGGAAGGATCTGCTGCACGTCTGCCGCCTTTCCGATGCCCTCCGCGCCTCTTCTGCCGTGCCGGATCGCTTTTATCTCTGTATTCGGGACCGCATCACCGATGGGCAGGAAACCGATGAGCGCCTGCAAGGAATGATTATTGTCAACGAGAACATGGAAACCGAGCTGCTGCTCAACACCGTGCAGGAGATTTTCAACCGGGTCAGCGAATGGTACCGTAAGATGCAGGACGCCCTGATTCACGAAGCCGGACTGCAAACCATTCTGGAGCTCAGCGAACCGATCATCGGCAACACCATCAATATCTCGGATTCCGCCTTTACGCTATTGGCCCGCACTACCCACATCGAAACCGACGATCCCATGAGCCTGGCCCTGGCGGAGTTTGGCTATCACCCGGAGTCCACCTTGCAGCTGTTTCGGCAAAATCATCGGTTTGAGGTCTGGAACAATGCCCAGTCCCTGCTGATTAACGACAGCAAAACCATGAGCCAATATATTTTGGTCAACAAGGTCTTTCGGTTCCGGAACACCTATTTTACCCATGTGGTAATGGTTTGCGACCATCATCCTCTGTCCGATGGTCTATTGGAGCTGTTCACCATCCTGACCGATATTTTGGCCATCTATGCCGAACGGAACTGGAAGGACAAAAACGCCCTGAGCCACAACTACGACACGTTCTTTCAGGATCTGCTGACCGGCGCTCTGACCAGCCCCATGGACATCATGGAGCGCGCGCAGTATTTGGGGCTGAGAACTACGGGGCAGTTCCGCCTGATGCGGCTGTCTGTGGGAGATGGCATGGAAATGGCGCTGGGGCGCATAGGTCGGGAGCTGTCTGAACTGGTTCCGGGCAGTCAGGTGCTGGTCTATGAGCAGTCGGTGCTGGCGCTGATGCATCTTCGACAAAACGGGGGAATCGGGATTCCGGAGGAGCATCTTATCCATTTTCTCTCCCGCCATCAGGCACGATGCGGTCTCAGCGATGATTTTACCGGACTGGAGCATCTCCAGCGGGCTTATGCGCAGGCATCGTTGGCCCTGAAATACAGCGGCACGCTGCGGGGTACGGAATTTCTCCACAGTCTCATGGAGCTTCCGGAGGCATCCCCACTATGTACCTTCCAATCCCGGGTACTCCACGGGCTCTTAGGCGAAAGCCCTTGCAACGAAGAGAACTGGCGGGACAGCGTTTACTACAAGGGTCTCCAGACGCTCTATGCCTACGACCAGCAGCACAACACCAACAATCTGCAATTACTCCGCACCTATCTCTGGTATGAGCGGAAGGCCACAGAGACGGGTCAGGTGCTGCATATGCACCGGAACAATGTAATCTACCGCATCAGCCGCATTGAGCAGCTGATGGATTTGAGCCTTGACGACCACGGCACCCGCGTGGGTCTGGAGATGTCCTTCCTGCTGCTGGAGCTGTACGGTATGCCGGATCCCTCCGAGACGGAACATTCCTAAGGCAACACCGCACAAATGCGTCTGCGGATTGCGTCGTCGCAAGCTTCGTATCCTTCGTTTTGCCCTTTGGGGGGCAAAAGCTCAGTCGCTCCGCTGTGCCCGAAGGAAATCCCCTTGTGGGACTCCTCCTTACCCCACCAAACCCGCTGACGCTGGGCTTTGGCGGGGTCCCCAAGATCTTTTTCGCCAGAAATGCGTTAGTAAACCCTTGAAATACACAAAGTATTCCTGCGGTTTTACACCTTTTCTGACGAAAAATCTCTCGTCAGACTCTCTTGCCGATTTGCGCGATATTGCCTAAAAACGATTGGCATCTAACCTTGAATGCGTTGTCATTGCTCCCCCTTATGGGGGAGCCTTTGGCGTTTTCTTTGGAAGAATTCTGAAAGGGGGAACCATCCCTTGTCCCATAATCACCAGAAAAAAATAGCGGTTATCAACGATCTTTCCGGCTTTGGCAGGTGCTCCATTGCGGTGGCACTGCCGCTGATTTCCCATTTGGGGATTCAGTGCTGTCCCCTGCCCACGGCGATTTTTTCCGACCATACGGGCTTTGAGAGCTTTTATGTAAAGGACTTTACCGATTCCATGGCGCCCTATATGGCGGAATGGAAGAAGCTCGATCTGGAATTCGAGGGAATCCTTACGGGTTTTTTGGGTTCCGCGCGGCAGATTGAGCTGGTGGAGCAGTTCCTGAAGGAGTTTACCACCCAGCGCACCACGGTGATTGTGGACCCAGTGATGGGCGACTATGGAAAGCTCTACGCCACCTATACCCAGGAGCTCTGTCAGGGCATCGGGCGGCTGGTGCAATATGCGGATATTCTCACCCCCAATGTGACTGAAGCCTGCATCCTGACCGGCACCCCATATCAGGAGCATTTTACCGAGGCGGAGCTGCTGACATTGGCGCAGAAGCTCTGCGACCGGGGACCGGACAAGGTGGTAATCACCGGAGTATCCCGGGGCTCGTTCCTGGAAAACTACTGCTACGAGCGGGACAATGGACCCTCGGTACAGCGGACATTGCGGATTGCACCCCAGCGCTCGGGTACCGGCGATGTGTTTTCCTCGATTGTGGCAGCAGGCGCGGTTCATGGCGTACCCTTTGCCAAAAGCGTTCGGACGGCTGCCGGATTTATCCGCACCTGCTTGAAGCGGTCTTCTGAGCTGGATATCCCCACCACCGATGGGGTATGCTTTGAAGAGGTCATTCATCAGCTGCATTTTTAAGATAGGAGTCTTTGACCATGGAAATTCTGTATCGTGTCCATAATGGAATTTATGTAAACCTAACCAACCGCTGCTCCTCTGCCTGCACGTTCTGTCTGCGGCAGACCATGGACCATGTGGGGGAGAGTCACAGCCTTTGGCTGGAGCGGGAGCCTACCGTCCAGGAGGTGGAGGACGAATTCCGGAAATGGGATATGAGCCAGTTTGAGGAGATTGTGTTCTGCGGCTTTGGTGAGCCCACCTGTGCCCTGCCGGTGCTGCTGGAGGTAGCGCGGTGGCTGAAAACCTGGTGCCCCCTGCCCATCCGTGTCAACACCAACGGTCAGGGCAGCCTGATTGCGGGACATGATATCTCCGGTGAGCTGAAGGGCTGCATCGACGTGGTGTCCATTTCCCTGAACGATCCCGATCCGGCAGAGTATCAGAAGCTGGTACGCAGCCAGTTTGGGGACAAGGCGTTCCCGGGGATGCTGGACTTTGCAAAGAAGTGCGTGGCACAGGGCATTAAGGTGATTATGACCACCGTAGATACCACCATCACCCACGAGGAAGAGACGCAGTGCCGGGCAATCTGTCAGGAAATCGGAGCTACTTATCGCATCCGTCCCTGGGAGGATTAACCGATGGGGCAGCGAACCAACCGGGAGAAAATGCTCGGTCAGGAGGAAGCTCCGGAGGACCCGGATTATATGGGAACGGCAGCGCTGTAAAAAGATATGAAAATCCCCTGAAGCAGATTTGCGGTCTGTTTCAGGGGATTGTTGTATTATGCGAACACCACTTGCACCAGAATCATATAAAAGGTGGTTCCGCCGAAGATACTCAGCAGAGTGTTCTTTTTCCAAAGGTGCAGTCCCACCACAGCGGCAACAGCCAGAAGCTCCGGAATGCCATGGGGGGCGACAATGAGCGATACGTTTTTCAGGCAGTAGATCACCAGCATTGCCATGACGCTGTAGGGCAGGACGGTGCCAAGATAGGTGATGATCTGGGGGCGCTTTCGTCCGCCGGGAAACACCAGAAAGGGCAGAAACCGCAGCAGTGCGGTGACGGATGCCATTACAAGAATTTGAATCAGGGTGAATTTCACTGCGGCTGCACCTCCAATACTCTGCGGCAGGCGCATAAGGCGACGGTAATCAGCACCATGGACGGAATAACAAAGTTCGTGGGACCCAGAAGCAGCAGGCAGCCCAGGGAAATACCCAGACCCAGCAGCGCAGGAACATGACGCTTTGCCGAGCGCCACTGCTCCACAAAAATCACCACAAACAGTGCGGGCATGGCAAAATCCATGCCGGTGGAATCAAAGGGCAGAATGGGACCCAATACGCCGCCAATGACGCTGCCGATGATCCAGTAAATCTGATCCAGCAGGGAAACCCAGAAGTAATAGCCGGTGGCATCGGTGCCCTCAGGGGCGGAGGTACAAACCAGAGAATAGGTCTCATCGGTCAGAGCGAAAATCAGATAGGGCTTTTTCTTCCCGGCATCCTGATATTTGTCCAGCATGCTCAGACCATAGAAGAAATGCCGGGCGTTGATCATCAATGTCATCAGGGCGCAGGTAATCAGGCTGGCGCCGCCGGAGATCAGATCCAGAGCGGCATACTGCATGGAGCCGGCATAGATGGTGGCGGACATCAAAAGCGCCCAAACCCAGCTGTAGCCCTGATCGGCAAGCAAAACGCCAAAGCCCATGCCCAGCACAATATAGCCAGCCATAACCGGAAGGCTTGCCTGAAATGCGGCGCGAACGGTTTTTCGATCCATGCACATGCTCCTTTGCAGCGGTAACGCGGTGATGCTATTTATTATAGCGCAACAGCCGGAAGACTGGAATCCAATCTTTCCGGCTGCTTTTTTGCAAAATCTGTAGAAAACATACAAGATTGATAGAAATATTATGCTTTCTGGGCAGCCCAGATAAGAAGCTGTCGTGTTTGCTCCTCCGTCAGGCAGCGCTTGGGCAGTACGGAGGAATTTTTCTTGTCGGAATACAGCAGAAAATCGCTGCGGGTCCGGCGGAGGGCAGCCTGCTTCCAGGAGAACGTGGCAGTTTGCTCGCCCACGGTCAGACTGTAGCCCTCGGGCGTAAAGGTGTAGTCCAGGATTGCCTCGTCGTATTTCATGGGACCGTAGTTTTTCCTGCCGGAGAACTCATAGGCAAGCGCCAGCAGAATCAGGATAATGCCCGGACAGATCCAGGTGAATACGGAAAAACGATGTTGGAAAAGCGCCACTGCCAGCACCACGGCATACACCGCAGCCCAGAGAATCAAATAGGTTTTCAGCATCATCCGGCGCATGGACTGCATGACCTCACCGGGCGTAAGATGCTCTACACGGACGGAAAAGGAGTGGGATTGTTCCATAGGAAACCTCC
>CAJKNS010000009.1 GCA_905201305.1 uncultured Eubacteriales bacterium | reverse complement strand
CTTCGGCCTCTTGGGTACTTCCGCATACCAATATAAAGGAGAGGGGAAATGGCGGAGAGAGTGGGATTCGAACCCACGGTCCCATTGCTGGGATCACCGGTTTTCAAGACCGGCTCCTTAAACCGCTCGGACATCTCTCCGAATCGACTGGATTATATTATCAGATAACCGGCGTTTTGTCAAGGGCAAATGCCGGAATGGCTGCAAATTTGTTATTCCTTCGGATGGGCTTTGGGAAGGCTCCAGCGGAAATGGGCGGACAAGCAGCGAATCAGAATCACCAGACCTGCGCCCAATGCCATTGCCCAGGCGGCGGAAAACCGCCACAGCAGCGTACAAAGCAGCGCACCCGCAAGGGAAGCGCAGGCATAGATATGCTTGACGAACACATAGGGCATGTTGCCAGACATCATATCCCGCAGCACGCCGCCGCCGACACCGGTGATGACGCCCACAAAAATTAAAAGAAAAATACCGTGGGACGAGGACTGGGCAAAGGCTGCCTGCACGCCAATGACGGTAAAGACCCCAAGCCCAATGGAGTCCATCAGCAGCATGGAAAGATCATAGGTCTGCTGATGCCGCTCCAGCAGGCGCTGAACCTGCGGAAGAAACACGATGGCAGCTGTAATCAAAGCGGCTGCGGCATAGATCGGGTCACGAAAGGTGGCTGGAGGCGTAATACCCAGCGTGAGATCCCGAATGACGCCGCCGCCCACTGCGGTGACCAGACCGAGAATCATAACCCCGAAAATGTCCATATGCTTTTTGATGCCAACCATGGCGCCGGAGGCGGAAAATGCCACGGTGCCGATCAGCTCCAGAATGATGATAAAGATGTTCAAGCTGTGTCCTCCCGGAAAAAGTAGTGAATCGGCGCTGGGGAATCAGACGTTGCCATGATAGCCGGAGGGATCCGGCGCAGCAATGTTGTCCTCACGATTGAGCCCGATGTTTTTGCGGGGACCGAAATCCATTGGCGGAAAATGAGAATCCAAGAATTCGCTGAGGGTTTTGCCGTACTCCTGGAAGAAGGAGATGGAATAGTTATACAGCCGCTTGGGCTGCTCCAGCAGCGTGCGGTCCTTCCGAGAGACGATGGTGATGAACCGGAAAATTTCAATGTCGGTAAACCGAAGCCCTACCACAGAGCCCTCGCCGAGCTTTTCATAGAAGACATTGGCAGGAACCATGCTGACGCCGTTGCCGGATTCCAGCATTTCGTCAATGATCCGGGATTCGTTGCTGCACAGGGCGATGTTGGGCGTAAAGCCCAGTACCTTGCAGTTGTCGGTTACGGCTCGGCGGTCAAAGCTGGCCTCGTTGACCAGAAACTTTTCATTCTTTAAATCCCCAAGGCGGACAAACTTCTCCTTGGCAAGGGGATGGGTGGGACCCACAGCCAGAAGAATCTCCTCGTCCATGAGCTTAATTTGAGAAATCTCCGGGTTCCGCAGCGGAATCGGGGTCAGGGCAAAGTCCAGCTTGCCGGAAAGCAGCTGCTCCTGGAGCATTTCGGGGCTATAGAGAAACTGGGAAATCTGAAGGGTGCTGTCCCGATGATCGGCAAGATAGCGCATCAGCAGCGTGTTGAGCAGGTCCGCCACCGGGCAGCCAATGGTGACGGTGGAGCTGGAGGAGGCTTTGTAGGCGTCGATGATCCGCTGCCCTTCATCCAAACAGTCGAAGGCACGGGCAACCTGACGGTAGAACTCCTGGCCAATGGGGGAGAGACTGATCCTGCCCTTTTTGCGCTCAAACAGGGTTACGCCAAGGCTGGTTTCCAGCTTGGAAATGGTCTTGGACAGCGCAGGCTGAGACACATGAAGCGTTTCGGCTGCACGGGACATATTCTCTTTTTCCGCAATGACCTTAAAATAATACAGATAAGTTAGCTCCAAGGTCGGATTCTCCCTTCTGTTTCCGGGGCACAAGCATTCTGATATCACTATTATAGCGAATGAAATAACAAATTGCAATAGTCTATAACCTGGGGTTATAATATATTTTCTCGAATTCCTGGGGGACCCGCAGCATTTTGATAAATGAAGGGGCAGCTCAGAATTATGAAAGGAGAAGTCCACGAAAAACGTGGGTTTATGATAGAAATATGGGAGGATATATGGTACGATAAAAACGCAAGGACCAAGGGACGCCTTGGCAATTGCAAACTTGGTTATGGAATTGAGATAGAAAGCGGACGTCCGGCAGTTGGTCGGGCGTCCGCTTTCCTGTTATTCGTTTGGCTGCCAGCCCTTGCAAACGTCCACCCATTCCTTGCAGTCGGAATATTGCTCCAGTTCGGGAATGGTCAGCTCAATGGCACTGTTGGCGCTGCCGCAGGCGGGGAACACAGTGGAAAATCGCCGAAGAGATTGGTCTAGATAAACGGTTACGCTATCATTTACCGCAAAGGGGCAGACGCCGCCAACTGCATGACCCACCAGCTCGACTGCTTCCTCCGGAGAGAGCATCTTTGCTTTGGTTCCGAAGAATGCCTTGTATTTTGCGTTATCAATTCTGGCGTCACCGGCTGCCACAATGAGAATCGGACTGCCATTTACCAGAAACGAAAGAGTTTTAGCAATGCGGCAGGGCTCTGTACCCAAGGCTTCTGCTGCCAGCAAAACAGTAGCGCTGGAATGATCCAGCTCCTGAATACGATCTTCTATCCCATAAGAGCGAAAATAGGCTCTTACCCGTTCGATGGACATAAAAAGGACCTCCTTGTGCTTCAATCGGACTTATCATATCGAAATAAACAGGAAAATGGCAAGAAAAAACTGCTGCATGGATGACTCGATGCAGCAGCTTTTCATTCAGGTCAATACATTAAACAACATGACTGCAATCCCCAGTATCACCAAAATCACACCGGTGACGCGGTTGAGCGTTTTTGCCGAGGATTTATTGGCAAAGAGTGCGGCGACTCTTGCCCAGATCAGTGTAAATACGATGCACAAGGCAAATACCAGCGGGTCTGGCATACCGCCAATGGCAAAGTGAGAAACTGCGCCGGTAAGCGCGGTAAAGGTCATAATGAACACACTGGTGCCCACTGCGGTTTTTAGCTCATAGCCCAGCACAGAGGTGAGGATCAGCAGCATCATCATGCCGCCGCCTGCGCCCACAAAGCCGCAGATGAGGCCGATCAAAACACCGCAGACAATGGACTGGATGGCGCGCTTTTTCGGCGAAACGCCCTCCATGGCTTCCCGGGTGGTCATAACAGGACGTACTAAGAACTTAATGCCCAGCAGGAACGTCATAAACACCGAAAAGCCGCCCATGGTGGCGGAGGGGAGCAGGCTGGCAATAAAGCTGCCCACCACCGTGAACAGCAGCACGGACAGCATCATAATGATGCCATTGCGAATGTCGAGGTTTTTGTTTTTCCCATACGTATAAGCGGAAACGGCGCTGGCAAGCACGTCGGAGGACAGCGCAATGCCCACTGCCATATAGGGGTCCATGCCCAGAAAGGTGATGAGCATGGGGCTGATGACCGCGGCGGCACTCATGCCGGCAAAGCCGGTGCCCAGTCCTGCGCCCATACCGGCAAAAAATGTGACGAGAACGGTAAGCAGCAGTTTCATTTTTGATTTCCTTTCAGAGAAGCATCCAGATTCTGCGCCATGGCATCCAGCACATGGTGAAAGACGGCTTGGTCAGCGGAAGATACGCCCCGAAACAGCTCAGAAAAGAATTCCTGCTGCAATGCCTGACCCTGGGTAACGATAGGGAGCGCCTGATCGGTAAGTGCCAAAGCCACCTTGCGCCGGTCGCCTGGAATGGGACTGCGGGTGAGATAGCCATCCGTCACCAGTCGCGCGATATTCACCGATACAAGATTTGCCTTGAGCTTTCGGACCTCTACAATGTCCCGGGCGGTGTGATACTCCGGATTGTTTGCCAAAAACAGCAGAATGTCCAGCGCGGTTTGAGGCAGGTGGTACGCCTGACACAGAGGATGACAGGCAAGCTGATATGCCTGATAAAGCTTCTGGGAGAACTCCAAGCTGGGAATCATAGAATCATCACCTTTCTAAATTAAATGCTTCAAAATTAGATTATTCAAATTTGAACATATTATATCACCAATGATGAAAATGTCAAGGGTATTTCTTGACGCTGCCGGCAGCTAGGTGATGCATACTCACGGTGATAGTTGTGGGACTTGCAATGGGGCAACGGTGTTCACTGCCTGGGATGTGGGCAGTGAACAAGGCAGAGGAAATGTAAACGTTTCTTGAACAATCACAAAATACACAAAAGTAGTGTTGAAAATATGGTGATTATGTCATATAACTGTAGCACGCTATTGTGCCGCTGGTGGGGCAAGATCAGCCGGTATTTACGGGACTGATCCGCGCACTGTGCACCATCGGCGGGGTGTATCTCATCGGTATTCTGGCAACCTGGATCTATAACCGAACCATGGTGACCATTGCACAGGGAACGCTGAAATCCATCCGGGACGAGATGTTTATCAAAATGCAGGCGCTGCCCGTTTCCTACTTTGACCGCCACATCAACGGCGACACCATGAGCCTTTATACCAACGATACCGACACCCTGCGGCAGCTGATCGCCCAGTCCCTGGGGCAGTTTATTTCCTCGACTTTCACCATTGTGGCAGTGTTCTTCTGCATGCTGTATATCAGCGTGTGGCTGACCATTGTGGTGCTGGTTTCCCTGTTCTTTATTCTCAAGGCGGTGGAACTGGTGGTGAAGAAGACCGGACACTATTTTGCGGCGCAGCAGATGACGCTGGCGGAGCTAGACGGCTATGTAGAGGAAATGATCGGCGGTCAGAAGGTGGTAAAGGTATTCTGCCATGAGGATGCAGCCTGTGCGGAATTCCAGAAGAAAAATGCCGCCTGGCAGGAGAATTCCACCAAGGCAAACGGACATGCCAACGCCATGATGCCCATGATGAATGCATTGGGCTATGTGCAGTATGTGATCGTAGCAATTCTGGGCGCCTATATGGCGATTGCCGGCGTAACGAACCTTGGTCTGACAGGTACCGGCACCATGACGCTGGGCATGATCGCGTCGTTTCTGACCCTGTCCCGGAGCTTTACGGGACCCATTGCCCAGATTTCCAACCAGTTTAACTCCATTGTTACGGCGCTTGCCGGTGCATCCCGCATTTTCGCGTTTATGGACGAGGCGCCGGAGACGGATGAGGGCTATGTCACGCTGGTCAATGCCAAGGAGGTGGACGGTGCGCTCACCGAATGCCCGGAGCATACGGGAGTGTGGGCTTGGAAGCATCCCCATTCCGACGGTACCGTGACCTATACCAGGCTGGAGGGGCGCATTGACTTTGACCATGTGGACTTTGGCTATACCCCGGACAAAGGGGTGCTGCACGATATTACGCTGTATGCCGAGCCGGGACAGAAGGTGGCATTTGTGGGCGCTACCGGCGCAGGAAAGACCACCATTACCAACCTGATCAACCGCTTCTACGACATCGCGGACGGCAAAATCCGCTATGACGGCATCAATATCAACAAGATCAAAAAGGCGGATCTCCGGCGTTCTCTGGGCATTGTGCTCCAGGATGTGGACCTGTTCACGGGCACGGTAATGGAAAATCTCCGCTATGGCAACCAGAATGCCACCGATGAGGAATGCATAGCGGCGGCGAAGCTTGCCAATGCCGATGGGTTTATCCGGATGCTGCCGCAGGGCTATGACACGGTGCTCAAGGGCGACGGCAGCGGACTGTCTCAGGGACAGCGGCAGCTCATTTCCATTGCCCGGGCGGCAGTGGCGGATCCTCCGGTGATGATCCTCGACGAAGCAACCTCCTCCATCGACACCCGTACCGAAGCGCTGGTGTAGAGCGGCATGGATAAGCTCATGGAGGGACGAACGGTGTTTGTGATCGCACATCGGCTTTCTACCGTGAAAAACTCCGATGTGATTATGGTGCTGGACCACGGGCATATCATTGAGCGGGGCAATCACGAAAAGCTCATTGCCGAAAAGGGCACCTATTATCAGCTGTATACCGGCGCGTTTGAGCTGGAGTAAAAATAGCAGCCCCGGATTGCAATTTGTTTCTGCAATCCGGGGATTTCTGCGCAGTTTTTTGGTTTTTGCTTGTTTTCTTTGTTCATCCTTGCGCTTTGACGATAAAATATGTATACTAATCATAAGAAAACGAACAGGAGGATACATGGATGGTACCGATTACAGAGGAAGAGAAGAAGCTCCCCTATGCCAAATACTATTACCGGGAGATGGCGCCCATTCCGCAGGAAAAGCTGGCGATTTGGCGCGGACCGATGGCGGACCCGGCTCTGGCAACGCCCATCGAAAACCGGAATGAATTTTTGCGTGGAAACGTGAAAATGGAGGTTGGCTTTACGGTAGCCCCCAACGGCACCGGCTTTGTGGCGAACTCCACGTTTATGCCGGGGGTCACTGCAGAAATGGTGGACTGGTGGTTCGGCTGGCATTCGGTAGGACCGGATCTGCGGTATAAAATCTGGGACCCGGAGGACCACTATTATGCCCGCGCCATGGACCCGGCGTATGTGCTGGACCCCAAGGTGCCCAACAATCAGAAAACCTGGGGCGTGACCCATGATATCTCTGAGGACATTGGACTGGGTGTGGACCCGCTGAAGCTCAGCTTCAAAAAGCCTTCGGATTTGGGCTATGATATGAGCCTGATCGGTACGCCGGGCTGCGCGACCATGGTGTGCGCCGTGGGGGTCAGCGGTTCTCCTGCGGTGATGACCCATAAGGTGGTAAACGCAGAGGGCGGCATCTGGTTCAAGTCCCATTTCTGGATGGGCTATGGGTTGGACGAAAGCGGTAGCATCATCAAGCTGGTGCCGGACGGGGAAAGCATTCCGGAGATGGTGCCCCGGGCGCTCTTTGGACACAACATCAAGGAATTCTCCAATTTGGCGGCGCTGCTGCCGGACCTTTATCCGGAGGAAAAGGACAACTGGTAACGCAAAATTCCTCGCCAAATCTCATTGACAAATTATGCGGTATTGCCTTAGAATCCGTAAAATGGAAGAAAAGAAGGGGGGGAGATGAAGTGAAACGTCGATTGAGTGTTTTGCTGCTGCTGGTGCTGCTGCTCACCGGCTGTGGGAAGCAGTCCGGGGGCAGAATATCGCGATCAGGCGCCGGATATCAGCGTATGACAGAGGCGAATGGGATATGCTATCTGGTGGAGCTGGGCGGCAACGTTGACACCATGGACTGGGACACCGGCGAGGTCAGCACCTATTGGAAGCAGGAAAAGGACGCCCAATGGATAACCGACGATGCGCTCCGGACTGCCTGCTATCTGGACGGACAAACCCTCCATCGAGTGGAGCTTGCCACTGGAGCCGATCACGCCTTGGGGCAACTTGAGGATGTCGGCGAACTAAATCTGATTGCAGTCACGGAGCATTATGTGATGTTTGAGCGCTGGAATGCGGAACAGGACGGGCTGGCTGACGGTCAAAACGGTGTGTGGTATGTGAATATGGAAACCATGGAGGAGCAGCCCTTGTTTTTAGGTGAGGATGCGAATCTTCTCGGTCTGTCCGGGTATTCCGGCAGCATGGGGATTTCCCACGGCGAGGATCGGCTCCTTGTACTGCACGGTACCGATGGAACCGATGCGGCTGCCGATTTTGAACTGCTTCAGGTGGATTTTACCACCGGAGAGAAGCGGCTGATTGCAAAGCTGCCGGAGGGGATGATGGCGGCAGCGCTGCGGCAGGATACGGTGTTCTATCTGGACAGCGCATGTACCCTTTACAGCGTTCCACTTGACGGCAGCGAAGAGCCGACAGTACGGAGCTTTGCGCCGGAACTGGAGCTGAAACAGGTGATCGCGGCGCGAATGAATTCTGACGGAACCATGATCGCGCTATGCGGAGACGAAAAAACGCTGATTTATGGCTATGATCCGGAAACCGATACGGCATGGCTGTTGGAGCAGCTGGGACCGGATACGGTGCATGGACTATCACGAAATGACAGCCGTTATGCAGTGCTGTTCCTGGAAAACGGGAAGGAGCAAATCCTTCTGGACGATTGGAATCCGCTAAGCAAATAAAAAGGACGCATGGCAGAAATTCTGTCATGCGTCCGAATTATATTTGTCAGTCCGCCATAGTACGAAGCAGCTGAATTTCCTCACGGTAGCCGGGCAGCTCATTGGGCGTTTCCAGCACCTTGGGCAGATCGTGGAGCAGGGGATGGGTCATAATATGGCGGAAGGTGTCCAGCCCCAGATAGCCCTTGCCCAGCTTTTCGTGGCGGTCCTTATGGCTGCCGGGAGGATTCATGCTGTCGTTGAGATGCAGGGCGCGAAGACGGTCAAGACCAATGATGCGGTCAAATTCCCGGAGCACACCATCTAAATCTCCAACGATGTCATAGCCGGCATCGGAGACATGGCAGGTATCCAGGCAAACGCCGATTTTGTCTTTCAGTTCCACTCGGTCAATGATGGCACGAAACTCTTCAAAGCTGCGTCCCATTTCCGTCCCTTTGCCTGCCATGGTTTCCAGCAGAACAATGGACTGCATTTCGGGATAGAGCACCAGATTCAGGGTTTCGGCAATTTTTTCTACCGCAGCATCCGCACCCTGACCCACATGGGAGCCGGGATGGAAATTATACAGCGTACCCGGCAGCAAATCCAGCCGATGAAGATCATCCGCCATGGTCATCCGTGCAAATTCCAGCGTCTCCGGCTTTGCGGCGCAGGGATTGATGGTATAGGGGGCATGGGCGATCAGGGGACCAAAGCCGTGCGCTTCCATCAGCTGCCGCAGCCCAGCTACATCGGCTAAATCCATGTCCTTTGCCTTTCCGCCGCGAGGATTCCGAGTAAAGAACTGCGCCGTATTGCCGCCCAATTTCAGGGCTTCGTTGCCAAGGGCGGTAAAGCCCTTGGTGATGGTGAGATGACAGCCGATATACTGCATAAAAGCCTCCTGAGTTATGCCTTTGCCTTTTCTGCTTCTTCCTTCTCCAGCACGGTATAGGCGACCTTACCCACCAGGGTTTTTGGCAGGGCGTCGCGGAATTCAATCTCTCGGGGCATGGCATACTTGGCAATGCGCTTTTTACAGTGCTCCAGAATGGATGCCTTGAGCTCCTCAGAGGGGGTGTAGCCGGGCTTTAAGACCACAAATGCCTTGACCCGCTGCATTTTATAGTCGTCCTTCACACCGATAACGGTGCTCATCAGAACCGCTTCGTGGGCGTCGATGACATTCTCCACCTGAGAGGGATAGACATTATAGCCGCTGGTGATAATCATCCGCTTCAGACGCTGCTTGAAGTAGATGAAGCCGTCCACGTCCATGAGTCCCAGATCGCCAGTGTGGAGCCAAACCAGACCGTCCTCATGGAGCTGGAGCGTCTGCGCCGTCTCCTTGGGCTTGTCCAGGTAGCCCTGCATGACGGTGGGACCGGAAATGCAGATTTCACCGATGGTGCCATAGGGAACCTCGTCATGGGTGGAGGGAATGACAATTTTATAATAGGTATCCGGGAACGGAATGCCAATGCTGCCCTCTCGATAGAAGGTCTTGGGGGTCAGGCAGCTGGCAGTGACGCATTCGGTGGTGCCGTAGCCTTCCCGGACCTGCTCCTGGGAGCCGTGGGATTTCAGGAATGCATCCACCTTGTGCTTGAGCTCAATGGACAGGGAGTCGCCGCCGGAGAATACGCCCTCCAGCTGGCTAAGGTCCAGATCCCCTGCCTTTTTCAGCCGCAGCAGCGCCTCATACAGGGTGGGGACGCCGGCGATATAGTTGGGCTTATGCTTTTTCAACAGCTGGGCATAGCTTTCCGCCGTAAACTGCGGCACCAGAATACAGGTGGCACTGTGGATGAGTACCGTGTGGATGCAGACGCCCAGACCAAAGCCGTGGAAAATGGGCATGATGGACAGCATCTTGTGCCCCTCTACCAGGCAGTTGCCCGCGGCACCGGTCTGAAGCCCCAGCGCATTAAAGTTCAGGTTGCTGAGAAGAATGCCTTTGGTGGTGCCGGTGGTACCGCCGGAGTAGAGAATAGCGGCGGTGTCGTTTCCGCTGCGGGCATAGCGGGGATCGGGGGCGTTTTTGCCGGCACGGAGAAAATCCTTCCAGTAAACCACCAGCGAATCGTCCGAAGGCACCTTCGGCAGCTTTCTGCCCTGGGTTGCCAGATAGCCCAGCTTCATGGGACCGTGGAGGGCGTCCTCAATGCCGGTGATAATCAGCTTGTCAATGGTGAGCTTGCTGCGGATGGCTTGGAATTTGGGATAAAACTGCCGCAGGGTCAGCGCTGCCACAGAGCCGCTTTCCTTGAGATAGAACGCAATTTCCTCCTGGGCGGACAGGGGATGGACCATATTGGCAATGCCGCCCATGTAGTTGATGGCATAGAACATGATTACCGCCTGGGGGGTGTTGGGCATGCAGATGGTCACCTTGTCGCCGGGATGAATGCCCATGGCGACCAGCGCCTTGGCGCATTCCTGAATCTGCTCCATAAATACCTTGTAGGTAACCTTGGTGGTGTAGAAGGTATAGGCGGCGATATCCGGCGTTTTCCGGGCAGACTGCTCTACCATGTCCACCATGGCGCAGTCGGGATATGTAAGATGCATGGGGACGCCCTCAGAATAGGCTTCCCAGGGGGTGCGAACGGTGGCTTCAGCGGTCATATGCAATCTCCTCCTTCATCGGAACGTCCAGAAGCTGGGGATGCTGGAGAATGTATTCTGCCAGCTTCAGGCTTTTTGCAAAGTAAAAGCCATCGGCAATACGCTCGTCGGAAGTGAAGCCTAGAGTCAGAATATCACGGGGCTGGGTAGAGCCGTCAGGCATAACCCGCAGCTCTTTTTTCAGCACACCTACGGTGATGAGAATGCTGTTGGTGCCGTAGTTGTTGAGATGGTGATAGCAGCAGGGGCACTGAATGCTGCCCAAATTGGAAAGCAGCACCGTGGTATGGTTGGTGTCGCCCTGGGTCAGCGCATCAGGCAGATGCCCGGAGGCGCTGAGCCGCTGCAAAATGCCGATGAACAGGTGAAGAATGGGATTTGGCAGACTGCCAATGGCATTGATGACGCCATCAAAGTCATTGCTGCCGCGGCTTTCCCGCAGCTCCTTGACATCGCCGACAATTTTGCGGGTCACATAGTCCAGGTCCATGTCGTCCTTGGCGATCAGGGTCATCAGGGATTCCTCGGAGTGATCGACAAACTTGCGCTTTGCCACAAAGCTCAGAGAAATATCGTTCCGCTCATAGAGCTTTCTGCCGCAGATAAAGCGGTTGAGATACGGGCGCATGGTGACAACCCGGGCAACGGCGGTGACCAGACAGTGAAAAATCGTGGTTTTGTAGTCGGGATGAAGGCGGTTTTTTTCCTCGATATAGGGGAGCAAATCCGTCACGTCCATAGGAAACTCCAGATAGACCTCGGATTCGGTACGTTTGGGCATCAGATGCATCATAATGCAGTGCAGCCCATCGATATCACGAATCCGGCGTCCGTCCTTACGATCCCCGAATTTGCGTTTTGCCATATTTCAGTTTCCTCTCTATTAGGGGGCAGTGCCCTCGATAATCTTTCCAACTTAGGAGTATAGCATAGATTTTACAATATCACAAGGAAATTAGAACTTTTTACATGAATTTTAATGATTGTTCCTGCAAAAATACAATGAAATTCCAACAATTCTACGATATAATAAGCAAAATGACATCCGCGGATCCGGAAGAAAAAGTGCGGAATGCACAAAAAGAATGACACCGCCGGCAATTCATGTTATAATACCATAATAGACTGATTTTGATTGGAGGAACCTCCGTGACCCAGCAAAACGACTTTTCCAAGGGAAATATCCCCCGCACCATTACCCGGCTGGCAATTCCCATGATTCTTGCTATGCTGGTCAATGCGCTCTATTCCGTGGTGGACCGGATTTATATCGGGCACCTGTCCGGAATCGGACAGACGGCGCTGACCGGTATTGGTCTGTGCTATCCCATTACCATGGCGATTGCTGCGTTTTCCTATTTGGTGGGCAACGGCGGCGGACCGCTGACCTCCATTCTTCGGGGCGCCAAGGACGATGAAGGGGCAGAAAAGGTTCTGGGCAACAGCATTACGCTGCTGGTGCTGTTTGGCATTGCGGTGCCGCTGATCTGCTTTTTCATCCAGAAGCCGGTGCTGTATCTGTTTGGCGCCAGTGATGCTACCTATCCCTATGCCCGGGAATATATCACCATTTATTTAAGCGGCTCGCTGCCGGTGATTCTGACCCTGGGGCTGAATCCCTTCCTCAATGCCCAGGGCTTTACCCGGACAGGGATGATGACGGTGCTCATTGGCGCGGTGTGCAATATTCTGCTGGACCCACTGTTTATCTTCGTATTCGGCATGGGGGTTCGCGGTGCTGCCATTGCAACGGTTATTTCTCAGACCGTTTCCGCCGTATGGGTCATTGCATTTCTGCTGGGCAAAAAGAACCTGATTCGGGTGCGGAAAAAGTACTTGCGGCTCCAGTGGGATGTTTCCATGCGAATTATGGGCTTGGGTGTCTCCACGTTTATTATGAACCTCACCGAAGCGGCAATTTCTGCAGTGTTCAATGCCAGCCTCAGCCGGTTTGGCGGAGATATCTATGTGACGGTCATGACCGTTGCCACTTCCGTGAGTCAGTTGGTATTCATGCCCCTGAGCGGCTTTGCACAGGGCGCTCAGCCGGTGACCGGATATAACTATGGCGCAAGGGAATATGAGCGGGTAAAGCAGTGCTTCTGGTTCCTAGTGAAAGCCAGCGTCACCTATGCGGTTCTTGCGTGGCTGGTGCTGATGCTGTTTCCCCGTCAGCTCATTGGAATTTTCAACAACGATCCGCAGCTCATGGAGACGGCAATTCCCATGTTCCGCATTTTCTTCTGCATGAACTTTATTATGAGTCTCCAGATGTCGGCACAGAACACCTTTGTTGCCATGGGCGAGGCGAAAAAAGCAACATTCTTCGCGCTGTATCGGAAGGTCATGCTGCTGATTCCACTGATTCTGATCCTGCCCCGGATTGGCTTTGGCATCACCGGCGTATTTGCGGCAGAGCCTGTGGCAGATACCATTTCTGCACTGACCTGCTTTACCACGTTCCTGCTCACCGCCTATCGGAAGCTGGGACGGCTGGAGCAGGCGTAACAAGACACTATTTCACCCGAACATTGGGAGTATACATATGGAAATTTATCTTGCGGTGAACCGCCAGAAGGACCCGGAGCTGGCATTTTCCCGGCGGCTCCAGGACTATATTCGAAAACAGGGCTGTGGGGTGAGAATCCTCAAGAGCTATCAGGACGCCTATCAGAACTATCACTTTGAGGTTCCGGAAGCTCCGGGCATTATTTTGGCACTGGGCGGAGACGGAACCTATCTCCAGTGTGTCAACGATTTAAACCTCCTGGGGCTGAGTCATCCGGTGCTGGGCGTCAATCTGGGCACCCTGGGCTTTCTGACTCAGGTGGAGCGGGAGGACGTCAAGGCGGCGGTGGACGCGGTATTGGCAGGGAAGTATACCCTTCAGGATTATCCGCTGCTGTCTGCCTCAGTGGAAAATAGCCGGGTTACCTATTGTGAGCAGGCGTTTAACGATGTGGTTATTGGACGTCAGGGATTTGCACGGGTGGTAAAGCTGGGGGTATCCATTGACGGTAGCTTTGCCTATGCAACCCGGTGCGACGGCATTCTGGTATCCACGGCGTTTGGCTCCACTGCCTATAACGTGTCGCTGGGCGGACCGGTGGTGCCGCCGGGAACGCCGGTGTTTGTGGTGACGCCTATTGCGCCCCATTTGCCGGGACTCAGACCCATTATTGTGCCGGAAACTGCCCGGGTGGACATTACGGTGCTGGGCAGCAAGCACGATACCGGAAAGGTGGGCCTTTTGACCTGCGACGGCAGAAGCAACGGCATTTGGCTGGAGAAAAATGATGTGGTCACCATTCGAAAGCATAGTTCTGGCGGAAAGCTGCTGCAACTGGGCGACTCAAAACGGGATTTTTACGACGTATTCCGGGATAAGCTATTAACGGTAAGATAATGTGACATGGCTGGGCGGCGCGAACAATCCGCGTCGCCCGCTGTGGCATTTTGGAAAGGATGAACATCATGCTGCTTTCGGCAGAGCATCTATCAAAGAATTACGGCATGAAAACCCTGCTGGAGGACGCCTCCATCTATTTGGAGCAGGGGGAGAAAATCGGCGTCATTGGCGTCAACGGCACCGGAAAAAGTACGCTTTTGCGGCTTTTGTCCGGCACGGAAGCACCGGATGAGGGAACGGTGCGCCGGGACCCCAATGTGCAGGTGAGCTATCTGCGGCAGAATCCAGAGATGAATCCCGATGCCAGCATTTTAGAGCAGGTATTTCTGGGCTTTCCAGGGGATTTTCGGGAGCTCAAGGAATTCGAAGCGAAAACCATGCTCACCAAGCTGGGGCTGACGGATTATGACCAGAAAATCGGCACCTTGTCCGGCGGTCAGCGGAAGCGTGTTGCCCTGTGTACTGCGCTGATTCATCCGGCGGATGTGCTGCTGCTGGACGAGCCAACCAACCATCTGGACGCCTATATGGTGGAGTGGCTGGAGCAGTGGCTCCGCAGCTTCCGGGGCGGTATCATCATGGTCACTCATGACCGGTACTTTCTGGAGCGGGTGTGCAATCGGATTTGCCAGGTGGAGCGGGGAAAGCTCTATTTCTATGAGGCGAACTATTCGAAATATCTGGAGCTTCGGCAGCAGCGCTATGACTATGCCCAGGCGGCGGAACGCAAGCGCCAGACCCTGCTTCGCCGGGAGTACCAGTGGATCATTCGGGGACCTCAGGCGCGGGGCACCAAGGCAAAGGACCGCATTCGCCGGTATGCCGAGCTCAAAGCCCAGGATGCGCCGGAAACCCAGAGCACCGTACAGACTGCTGCCATGTCCTCCCGATTGGGCAAGAAGACCGTTGAGCTTGTAAACGTGGAAAAGTCCTATGATGGTCGTCAGGTGTTAAAGCCCTTTTCCTATCTGCTGGGACGGGAGGACCGAATCGGCGTGGTAGGACGCAACGGCGCAGGAAAATCCACGCTGTTGGAGCTGATTGCCGGGAAAATTCAGCCCACTGCCGGTGAAATTACCTGGGGAGAAACCGTAAAAATCGGCTACTTTTCTCAGGAGGGGCGGGAACTGGACCTGAATCAGCGACCCTATGACTATATCCACGAAATTGCAGCTACGGTGAAAACGGCGGAGGGAACGTTTTCCGCCAGTCAGATGCTGGAACGGTTCCTGTTTGACGGGGATTTGCAGTATAGTACCATCGGCGCACTGTCCGGCGGAGAGAGAAGGCGGCTGTACCTGTTGGGCGTTCTGATGTCTGCACCCAATGTGCTGCTGCTGGACGAGCCCACCAACGATTTGGACATTGAAACCCTGACCATTCTGGAGGATTATCTTGCGTCCTTTGACGGCATCGTGATTGCGGTGAGCCATGACCGGTATTTCCTCGACAAGATCGCCACGCAGATTTTTGAGGTCAGCGACAGCGGCGAGGTACTGCGGTACACCGGCGGCTATACGGACTATCTGGAAAAGCGGCGGGAAAGCGGCCCGGAGGTCAGGGAGAAGAAGGAGAAAAGGGAGACCCCGCGGGAGCCAAAGCCCCAGAAGCTCCGTTTTTCCTATAAGGAGCAGCGAGAATATGCGATCATCGAGGAGGAGATTGCCCAGCTGGAGGAGAAAATTGCACAGACGGAACGGGATGTGGAAGCCAATGCCACCGATTATACGGCGCTCCAGCGGCTGACAGAGGAAAAGGAGCAGCTGGAACAGACGCTGGAGGAGAAGCTGGACCGCTGGATGTATTTAAGTGAGCTGGCGGAAAAAATCGAGGCACAAAAAGAATCCTGAGATTTTGGTAAGATTTATCCTCCAACCCTCTTTACATTCCCTATAGAAGCGATTATAATCATGCTGTTTGTATAATCCATTAACTTGGGAGTGACAGATCGTGACAAAATGGATCGCAAAGATCAACGAAAATGACGAATTATTTGGGGAGGAAATCCTCCTGGGCATTACTGGAGGAGAAACCGGCTTTGAGATTATTCTCAGCAACGGCGATGATTCCGATGTAATGCCCGGCATGTCTGTGGAAGAGGCAAAGGAGAACCTGGAGGACTACTTCAGCTGCTTCGACACTTTTACCTGGCTGGAGGGAGAAGAGGGCGAGGAATAAGCCCGAACGAGGAAAACATGGCGCCCCCACTGCGGAAAGCGATGCCGTGGTGGGGCGTTTTTTTTGCCCAATTGGGAGCGCACATCCTGAAATTTTACTAAGTTTTGATGCAACTTTTGCCCTTCCCTGTGCAGTGCTACAAAATTTCTTTCGGGGTGCCGGACAGTCTTGCAAAAAAATCGGGAATACGGTAAAATGGGGCTGTCCGATTCAAAAACGTCAAAAGCGGAGGTGCCGGAAATGTTGCTGTGTTCTTTCTCTTTGCTGCTTGGCGGGATCGGTGTACCCAAACATAAAGTCATCTGGCAGACGCAGGACCCGTTCTTTGCGCCTGCATTTTCATTTTCATAGGAGGTTGTGGAATATGAAAAAAGTTGCCGTTATCATGGGTTCCGACAGCGATTTCCCGGTGGTCCGCGGTGCGCTGGTTCAGCTCAAGCGCTTTGGGGTTCCCTTTGAGGCGCGGGTTCTTTCTGCGCACCGTACCCCTGCCGAGGCGGAGGAGTTTGCCAAGCATGCCGAGGAAAACGGCTTTGGCGTAATCATTGCCGCAGCAGGAAAAGCGGCGCATCTGGGCGGCGTTCTGGCAGCGCAGACGATTCTGCCGGTGATCGGTTTGCCTATCAAGTCCTCCTTTATGGATGGACTGGACAGTCTGCTCTCCATTGTCCAGATGCCTGCGGGAATTCCCGTTGCCACCGTTGGTGTTGGCGCTGCGGACAATGCAGGACTGCTGGCAGTGCAGATGCTTGCGCTCAGCGAGCCGGAGCTGGCGGAAAAGCTCAGAGATTATAAACGTGCTATGGCAGAAGCCGTATTGGTAAAAGATCAGAATTTACAGATGGAGGTAGCAAAACTATGAAAAAGGTAGAGCAGCTTTACGAAGGCAAGGCAAAGAAGGTATTTTCCACCGAAGATCCCAATTTGTGCATCGTTTCCTACAAGGACGACGCTACCGCATTTAACGGTCAGAAGAAGGGCACTATTCTCGGAAAGGGCGCCATCAACAACCGCCTGACCAACTATTTCATGAAGCTCTTGGAGGAGAAGGGCGTTCCTACACATTTTGTTGAGGAGCTGTCCGATACCGACGCTGTGGTAAAGAAGGTTCAGATTGTGCCCCTGGAGGTCATCATCCGCAACATCTCCGCAGGCAGCTTTGCAGCCCGCTATGGTGTGGAAGAGGGCATTGTGTTCGATGCTCCCACCATCGAGTTTTCCTATAAGTGCGACGAGCTGAACGATCCCCTTATGAACAGCTACCATGCCATTGCGCTGAAGCTGGCAACTCCCGAGGAGATCGAGACGATTAAAACCATGGCATTCAAGGTCAACGATGTGCTGAAGGAGTTCTGGAAGAGCGTCGGCGTGACCCTGGTTGACTTCAAGCTGGAGTTTGGTCGTCTGCCCGACGGCACCATCATTCTTGCAGACGAGATTTCTCCTGATACGGCGCGCCTGTGGGATTCCAAGACCGGTGAAAAGCTGGATAAGGACCGCTTCCGCCGTGACCTGGGCGGTGTAGAGGACGCTTATCAGGAGGTCCTGCGCCGGGTCCTGGGCAAGTAAGATGAAGAACTGCCTCCAGGCGAAAGCCTGCTATTCATCCCGGCAGTATGGCGAGGAGTGCGGCGTATTCGGTATTGCTCTGAAAGAGGGCAGCAGCCTTTCCGCAGCCCACAGCGTCTACACTGCCCTGTATACCCTCCAGCACCGCGGTCAGCAGACTGCCGGAATTGCTTCGGTGGACAAGGGAACCTTCCACCTGCATAAGGGTCCCGGTCTGGTGCCGGATGTGTTTAACGACAAGAACCTCAAGACGCTAACCGGTCCCGCTGCCATCGGGCATGTGCGCTATGCCTCCGGCGGCGATACCGCAACCATCAATGCCCAGCCGCTGGTTGTGACTCATGCCTCCGGTTCCATGGCAGTGTGCTATAACGGTCGGCTGGTGAATGCCGAGGAACTGCGCCGTGAAACCGAAAACCGCGGCGGCATTTTCCAGAGCAGCAACTCTGCGGAGGTCATTGCATATCTTCTGGTTCGAGAGCGGATGCGCGCCGGTACTATTGAGGATGCAGTGATTAACGCCATGCAGTATATGGTGGGCGCTTATTCCGTGGTGCTGCTGACCCAGGGCAAGCTGGTGGCATTCCGGGATCCCAACGGCTTCCGTCCTCTGTGCATCGGTGAGGTAGACGGCTCGATTATGTTTGCATCCGAGTCCTGCGCGTTCCCGGTATTGGGCGGTCATCTCATCCGCGAGGTGGAGCCCGGCGAGGTTGTGGTGGCGGATTTGGGCGCAGGCACCTATCGCTCTGTGCCCAGCGGCATCAAGGCAAGAAGCAGCCTGTGTATGTTCGAGTTCATTTATTTCTCCCGTGCCGATAGCGTAATCGACGGTGCCAGCGTGGATCTGGTGCGGCTGGAGGCTGGTCGCTGCCTTGCCAGGCGGAATACCGTGGAGGCGGACTGCGTCATTGGCGTACCGGATTCCGGCATTACCCCTGCCATGGGGTTTTCTAGGGAGTCCGGACTGCCCCTGCAAACCGGCTTTGTCAAAAACCGCTATATTGCCCGGACGTTCATTGAGCCCAGAGAGGCGGAGCGGGAAAAGGCGCTGCGGATTAAGCTCAACGCCTTGGCATCTACCGTTCGGGGCAAGCGCGTGATTGTGGTGGATGACTCCATTGTCCGTGGCAACACCTGCCGCAGAACCGTACAGCTGATTCGCGAGGCGGGGGCAAAGGAGATCCACTATCGGGTGGCATCCCCCAGATTCATGTATCCCTGCTTTTTCGGCACGGATATTCCCGACAGCGAGCATCTCATTGCCCATGGCAGAACCAATGAGGAAATCCGTCGGCTCCTTGGGGTGGATACCCTGGATTATCTCACGGTGGAGGAGCTTTCCACCATTACAAAGGACTTAAATCGCGGCGTATGTGACGCCTGCTTTACCGGCAGATACTCTGTTCCGGTGCCAATTCAGAATTCAGGAGAGTAAGAATTATGAGTATTAGCAAAAGTGACAGCTACGCCGCTGCTGGTGTAGACGTAACCGCCGGCTACGAGTCGGTCAACCGCATTAAGCCTCTGGTGGAGAGCACCAATATCCCCGGTGTTATCGGCGGTCTGGGCGGCTTCGGCGGCCTGTTTGAGCTGGACTGCACCGGCATGGAGCATCCTGTTCTGATTTCCGGCACCGACGGCGTCGGCACCAAGCTGCGTATCGCCATGCTGCTGGACAAGCACGACACCATCGGCATCGACTGCGTTGCCATGTGCGTCAATGACGTGATCTGCGCCGGTGCCAAGCCGCTGGTTTTCCTCGACTACATCGCCTGCGGCAAGAACATCCCGGAAAAGATTGCCGAGATCGTCAAGGGCGTGGCCGAGGGTTGCTTGCAGGCGGGCTGCTCCCTGGTGGGCGGCGAGACTGCCGAGCACCCCGGCATGATGCCCGAAGATGAGTATGACCTGGCAGGCTTCACTGTCGGCGTGGTGGACAAGGCCAAGATTTTGGACAACTCCACGATGCAGCCGGGCGACGTCATTATTGCGCTGCCCTCCACCGGTGTGCATTCTAACGGTTTCTCGCTGGTGCGCAAGATTTTCGACATTGACAACAACCCCGATGTGCTGAAAAAGACCTTCGACGGCATGAACAAGCCCTTGGGCGAGGCCCTGCTGGCCCCCACGAAGATCTACGTCAAGCCCGTGCTGGCTGTCATGGACGAGATCACGGTCAAG
>CAJKNS010000008.1 GCA_905201305.1 uncultured Eubacteriales bacterium | reverse complement strand
TCTGGTGCCGATGCCGCCTGTCAGGTGGCGCAGCTGGTGCTGCTGGATTCCGACTTTTCCACCATGCCTCAGGTGGTGGACGAAGGGCGTCGGGTCATCAATAACATTCAGCGGGCAGCATCGCTGTTCTTTGTAAAGAATATTTTCTCGTTCCTGATTTCGGTGGTTTCTCTGTTTGTCAATATGCCCTATCCGCTGGTGCCCCTGCATCTTTCGGTCATCAGTGGACTGACCATCGGCGCACCCGCATTTTTCCTGGCGCTGGAGCCGAATCATGAGCGGGTGAAGGGACGGTTTATCACCAATGTGTTCCTGAAAGCGCTGCCAGGCGGTCTCACTAATGTGATTTTGATTCTGCTGATCGAGGCGTTTGTGGCGGTGTTCCATTTCCCCACGGAGCAGCTGTATACCATGAGCGCGGTGGTGCTGGCAGTGGTGGGACTTCGGGTGCTCTATCAGGTGTCGCAGCCGCTGGACTGGAAGCGTTCGGCGCTGATTGCGGTGATGGCATTGGCGGAGCTGGTGTGCTTTACCGTGCTCAGCCCCATATTTGGCTTTACGGCGCCGACACTGGAAACGGGACTGGTGCTGGTGGTGTTCATGATGCTGTCCTTCCAGATTATGCGGACGGTATTGATGATCTTTGAAAAAACAGAGCTGCTCATTGGAAATCTCAGGGAAAAGCGACAGGAGCGGCTGAGCCAGAATATCCGCAGACGCTGAATGGAATATGGCAAGCGGTTATTTTGGTTGACGGAAGCAGAAAATAAGGGTAAAATGAGAACAAACCAACAGAAATGAGGGGTCATGTGTGAAGACCGTTATGCTGGTATTCGGCACCCGCCCGGAGGCAATTAAAATGTGCCCGCTGGTCAACGAACTGAAGAAGCGGGAAGGAATCAAAACGGTGGTATGTGTTACCGGGCAGCATCGGCAGATGCTGGACATGGTGCTGGATACCTTTGGGGTTGTGCCGGAATATGACCTTGCGATTATGAAGAAACGGCAGACGCTGTTTGATGTGACCACGGAGATTTTAAACTCCATCCGGTCGGTACTGGAGGAGGTAAAGCCCGATGTGGTGCTGGTCCATGGCGATACCTCCACCACCTTTGTGACGGCGCTGGCGTGCTTCTATCTGAGCATTCCGGTGGGGCATGTGGAGGCAGGACTGCGCACCTATAATATCTACAGTCCCTATCCCGAGGAGTTTAACCGCCAGGCGGTGAGCATCATCAGCCGGTTTAACTTTGCACCCACTCAGCAGGCGCGGCAGAATTTGCTGAACGAAAAGCGGGACACCGGCAAGATTTTTGTCACCGGCAACACCGGCATTGATGCCCTGCGCACCACCGTTCGGGAGAACTACACCCATCCGGAGCTGGAATGGGCAGCAGGCAGCCGACTGATTCTGATTACCGCCCATCGGCGGGAGAATCTGGGGGAGCCGATGGTGCATATGTTCCGGGCGATCCGCCGGGTGTGCGACGAGCATCCGGATATCAAGGCGATTTATCCCATCCACATGAATCCTGCGGTCCGTGAGATCGCGGAGCGGGAGCTGGGCGGCGATGCGCGGATTCATATCATCGAGCCCCTGGATGTGATGGATTTCCACAACTTTATGGCGCGGTGCTACCTGATTCTCACCGATTCCGGCGGCGTGCAGGAGGAGGCGCCGTCCCTTGGCAAGCCTGTGTTGGTGATGCGGGATACCACCGAGCGTCCTGAGGGCATTGCCGCAGGTACGCTGAAGCTGGTGGGAACGGACGAGGAGAATATTTACCGCAATTTCTGTCTGCTGCTGGAGGATCAAAATGCCTACGCAGCGATGGCGGAGGCGTCGAATCCCTATGGCGACGGATATGCCTCCCGGCGGATTGCGGATATTTTGGAACAAGAACTGGAAGGATGATGGTCCCATGAGCGACACCAGAGGAGGAAAATGGGAGTTTGACGAAAACGGAAACGTCCATTATGTTCCGCCGGAAGGAGAGAACACCGGAAACAACGCCCAACAGGGGCGGGTAGACGGCGAATACCGGCGCAGCTATACCTACAGCTATAGCAGCAAGGGCTCCGGCGGTCAGCACCACAAGGGCGGCAACGACAAGGGCTGGCACTGGATTTTTATCGTGCTGGCGTTTATGGTGGCATGGCCCATCGGCTTAATCCTGCTGTTTTTGGAGCTGTCCGGAAAGTGGCCCGGAAATCAGCAGGTGCAGCGGGAGCTTCATCGGGCAGCAAATGCGGCAAAGAATGCGGCAGCCCAGGCGAAAACCAGCCATCAAAACGCCCAGAACAATGCCCAGCGGGAGCAGGTGAGCCGGGAGGCAGCCAAAAAACGGGCAGAGGTCAATGACCGGCGGCAGCATGCCGACAGTAAAAAGGGAAAAAACGCAGAAAAGCAGGAGGCACGCATTCACGGCTTTGGCAATCTGGGTGCGCTGCGTATCGTGGGCGGAATTTTAACGGCTGGCTTTGGCTTTGCGTTTGTCATGCAGCTCATTGAGGAAATCGAGTATTTTATTGACGTTGGCTATATGCTGCGGAATCTTGTGCCGCTGCTGGCGCTGTTCCTGGCAGGCATCGCGCTGCTGGGCATGGCAGGGAGCCGAAAGCGGAAGATGAAAAAGTTCCGGCGCTACCTTTCCATGATCGGCACCCAGGACGAAATCTCCATTTCCGGCTTGGCAAAGGCGATGGGGACGTCTCAGAAGCATACCGTGCAGGATCTGGAGGAGATGCTGGAGCGGGATTATTTTGAACACGGCTATATTGATGCAGCCCGGAACCTGCTGGTGCTGAAGGAGGGCGGCATTCAGGAGGAGCCTGCGCCGCAGCCTGAGGTGCAGGATATCCCTGACGATAAGGCGGAAAGCGTAGCAGACAGCACCCTGAAGCACATCCGTGAAATCAATGATGACATTGACAATCCCGAGCTGAGCCGGAAAATTGACCGGATTGAGGAGCTCACCGCAAAAATCTTCCGGCTGCTGGAGGCTCGTCCCGAAAAAGCCGGGGAGCTCAAGAGCTTTATGAACTACTATCTGCCCCAGACCCTGAAAATCCTGGAGAACTATGCAAAGCTGGAGGAACAGGACGTGGAAGGGGAGAATATCCGGGAGACCAAGCAGAAAATCGAGGACATGATGGATAAGATCGTAGACGGCTATGAAACCCAGCTGGACAAGCTGTTTGCAGACGACGCGCTGGATATTTCGGCGGACCTTAAGGTGATGGAAACCATGCTGGAGAAGGATGGACTCACCGCGGATAGCGAGCTGAAGCTGTAATCAAACGCAGCTCTGGGGAAAATTCAGCCCCAGAGCTGCAAATATTCATGGAAAATCCTTGACAGCCAGGAGAAACTATGCTAGAATAGCTGAGTTAAAAGGAAGTAGGAGCGGCAGCCCCGCACCTCACCGCCAGCAATTGCAACGCGGTTTGATAGCGTAGTTTGGCTGAATTGTCAGGCTGGAGCTTCATGCGGGTGCTATGCAGCATCCGCGTTTTTTGTTGGAGGTGTTTCATATCAGCAAACTAGACCATCAGCTCAACGAAGATATCAGAGACAAGGAAATCCGCGTGATCGACACCACAGGTGAACAGCTTGGTATCATGTCCCCCCGGGATGCGCTTGCACGAGCTTATGATCAGGGGTTGGACCTGGTAAAGATCTCGCCCAATGCCACCCCTCCGGTGTGCAAGATCATGGACTACGGTAAGTTCCGCTTTGAACAGACCAAAAAGGAAAAAGAAGCCAAGAAGAATCAGCATGTGACTGAGATCAAGGAAGTCCGGATGTCTCCCGGTATCGACACCAACGACTTCAATGTCAAGGTCAAGAGCGCGCAGAAGTTCTTGAAGGACGGCAATCGAGTCAAGGTGACGGTTCGGTTCCGCGGCAGAGAAATGGCGCATACCGATATCGGCAGAACGCTGCTGGCTCAGTTTGGCGAGATGTGTGCGGAAACCGCCAATATCGAGCGCGCTCCGAAGCTGGATGGACGCCATATGTCCATGTTCCTGGGACCCAAGACAAGTAAGTAAATCCCTTTATTATACGGAAGGAGTACACCATCATGGCGAACAAGATTAAGACGCACTCCGGTGCAAAGAAAAGATTTAAGATGACCAAGAACGGTAAGGTTAAGAAGGCTTGCGCTTTCAAGAGCCACATCCTCACCAAGAAGGAAACCAAGCGGACCCGCCGTCTGCGTCAGGGCGGCTATGCCGACAAGACCAACGTTAAGGCTATCAAAGAGCTGATTCCCTACAAATAATCAACGCTTTACACTTCTAAGGAGGATAACATAAATGGCTAGAGTAAAAGGCGCAATGATGACGCGCAAGAGACGCAATAAGACCCTGAAGATCGCAAAGGGCTACTGGGGCAGCAAGTCCAAGCACTTTAAGATGGCAAAAGAAGCCGTCATGAAGTCCGGCAACTACGCATTCCGTGACCGCCGCGCGAAGAAGAGAGATTTCCGCAAGCTGTGGATTTCCCGTATTTCCGCTGCTGTTGCTCCCTACGACATCAACTATTCCCGCTTCATGAACGGTCTGAAGAAGGCTGGCATCACCATGAACCGGAAGATGCTCTCTGAGCTGGCAATCAACGATGCAGCTGCTTTTGCTGCTCTGGTTGAGACTGCAAAGAAGGCGCTTTAATTTCAGAAATGATCGCCGCCGGAACTCCGGCGGCGATTTTTGTTCGAACCCTTGACATTTGAACTGTTGTTGTGGTTGAATAGACAAGAATCATTAGAATTCGGAGGAAATGCAATGGGTGCAGAGAAAACGCTCGTAAACGACATGTCCCAGGGACCGGTGCTGAAGGGACTGATTCGCTTTGCCATTCCCATGATGCTGGCAAATCTGCTGCAAGCGGTTTACAGCATGGTGGATATGATCGTGGTAGGACAATTTGGCGGACCGGCAGGGCTGTCGGCAGTTGGCATCGGCAGTCAGCTTACCAATCTGTTTCTGGCGGTTGGAATGGGCTTTTCCAACGGTGCCCAGGTGGTGATCTCCCAGCAGGTGGGCTTGAAAAGTAAAAAGATATCCAAAACCATTGGTACGCTGCTGACCACAGAGCTGATTTTGGCGATCATCGTGGGCGCCGTCGGCGTTGTGTTCCATCAGGGCATTTTGGGACTGATGAATACCCCCAGCGCTGCCTGGGATGAGGCGGTTGGCTATCTGGTAATTTGCAGCTTTGGCATGATTTTTATCTATGGCTATAACGCGCTGTGTGCAGTGCTCCGGGGCATGGGTGAAAGCAAGCTGCCCATGGTGTTTATTGCGGTGGCGTCGCTGGTCAATGTGGTGCTGGACCTTGTTTTTGTAGGCGGTTTCCATTTGGGTGCCTCCGGTGCGGCGGCGGCTACGGTAATTGCTCAGGGCGTTGCGTTTTTCTGTGCGGGGATCTTCCTCTATCGCCATAAGGAAGCCGTTCAGTTTGACTTCCGGCTCAAGAGCTTTGCCATTGATCGGGAGCAGCTGGGGGCACTGTGCCGGCTGGGCATTCCTTCGGTGGTGCAGCAATTCCTGATTACCATCTCCATTACGTTTGTCAATGCTCAGGTCAATGCCTATGACGTAACGGCGTCTGCGGTGGACTCTGTGGGCGGAAAGCTCAATATGGTGGCGAATATCATCACCGGCGCCATTTCCACGGCATCGGCAACCATGATTGCCCAGAGTTTCGGCGCAAGGAAAATGGACCGGGTAAAGAAGACGTTCCGGGCTTGTCTGGCAATCTGCATGGCATGGTGGGTGATTTTGTCCGCCTGCTATCTGCTGTTCCCACGGCAGATTTTCGGGCTGTTTACCACGGATGAGCAGGTGCTGGAATTGGCGCCTACCTATCTCCGGTACGCGGTGATCTGGCTGCTGGCACTGTGCAGCATGGATGCGCCATTTTCTCTGGTCCAGGGCGTGGGATATGCCAGCTTCAACCTGGTGGTTGGACTGCTGGACGGTGTAGTGGCGCGAATTGGTCTGAGCCTGGTGCTGGGACATGTGATGGGGCTTACGGGCTTCTGGCTGGGCAACGGTCTGGCGGGCTTTGTGACTACCATCGCCATGGGAATCTACTATCTCACGGGACGTTGGGAGAAACGGGAAACCATTACACAATAAGTATGTGATCTTCCACAAAAAACACTCATGATACTGGGAAAAAACTTGGCTTGCGGCATATTTTTACCTATGGTATAATCAATGTGCATGCAAATGATGTGATATCTAACTATTTACAAAGGAGTATGTCGCGTTGGAAAAAACAATGATTAACGACCTAACCACAGGCAGCGTTGGCAAAGAGCTGCTGCGCTTTTCGTTCCCGTTTATGCTGTCCAATGCCCTTCAGACGGTCTATAATCTGGTGGACATGGTTGTGGTAGGGCAGTTTGTAGGCAGCGCAGGGCTTACTGCAGTGTCTCTGGGCGGACAGATTACCTGGCTGCTCAGCTGCCTTGCCATTGGCTACGCCTCCGGCGGTCAGATTTTTATCTCTCAGCTGGTGGGCACAAAGGACCGGGAGGGAATTCGGCGGACCATCGGTACGCTGTTTACTGCCATTGCGCTGTTTTCCGTTTTGTTTACGGTGCTGGGCATTGCGATTCACCGCCCGCTGCTGTCACTCTTAAATACGCCCATCGAGGCGATGGAGCAGGCAGCGGATTATGTGGTGGTATGCAGCGCAGGCATGTTCTTTGTCTATGGCTATAACACCGTGTCGGCAGTGCTGCGCGGCATGGGAGATTCCACCCGCCCGTTCCTGTTCATTGCCATTGCCGCAGTAGTCAATGTGATTCTGGATCTGGTGTTTGTAGGCGCAATGGGCATGGAAAGCGGCGGCGCTGCATTGGCAACGGTGATTTCTCAGGCGGCGTCCTTCATCATTTCCATCATTTATCTGTATATCCACCGGGAGAGCTTTGGCTTCGATTTTAAGCCCAGGAGCTTTGCCATGGATGGAAAGACCTTTAAGGCGCTGTCCTACCTGGGGCTTCCATTGACAGTACAGACCTCTGCCATCAATATTTCCATGATGTTTGTGTCGGCAGGCGTCAATGCCTACGGCTTGGTGTATGCTTCGGTTTACGGCATCGGAAGTAAGCTGACGTCCGTTATGTTTATTATCACCAACTCCATTTCCACTGCCAGCGCCACCATGTTCGGTCAGAACCTGGGCGCCGGAAAGCATGACCGGGTACGGCAGGTATTCTGGTTCGGCAATCTTTACTGCATGATCTTTTTCGTGGTGGTGGCAGTGGGCTGCCTGGCATTCTCGGAGGGCATTTTCCGGCTGTTTACCCAGGATGGAGACGTCATTGCCAATGCAGGGCATTTCATGATTACCATGGTAGTGATGTTCTTTGGCTTTGCTACCATGACCGCGGGCATTGCGCTGATTAACGGCATCGGCAACGGCAGCCTGAGCCTGATTACGGCGCTGCTGGACGGTGTGATTGTCCGAATTGGGCTGTGCGTACTGCTGGCAGGTCCCTGCGGCATGGGCGTCTGGGGCTACTTCTGGGGCAATGCGCTGGCTGGTTTTGTAAGCGTCATCATCGGGGATTTCTACTATCTCAGCGGTCTGTGGAAAAAGCGGAAGCTGATGGTGGGATGAGAGAAGGAGAAGCGATGGACAAGATCATTCAGCTTGTGAAAAAGTATTGGAGTATCATCAGCTATTTGTTCTTTGGCGTGGTGACTACCGTGGTCAATATGGTGGTCTACTATCTCTGCTATCATCTCTGGGGAATAAGCAGCGACCTTTCAACGGTGATTGCCTGGGTGATTGCGGTGTTGACGGCGTTCCTGACCAACAAGCCATTTGTGTTTGGCAGCCATGACTGGTCCCCCAAGGTGCTGCTGCCCGAGGCTGGCAGCTTCTTTGGCTGCCGGCTTGGTTCGGGGCTGGTGGAGTTGGTGCTGATGCATATTACGGTAGAGATGCTGGGGTTACCGGGTATGCTCATGAAGCTGCTGGTCAACGTAATTGTGGTAATTCTCAACTATGTGGCAAGCAATCTGCTGGTTTTCCGGAAAAAGTGAATCAAAACAGAAAAACGCTGTGGTCTGAACAGTTCAGATCACAGCGTTTTTTTCGATACAAGATTAGAGATTAGATGTGGCGGAATTCGATTTCGCCGGTTTCCCCGTTCATGCTGTCTACAATGGCAAGGGATTCCAGATGGATGCCTTTTTGACGGAAGCGGTCACCGGCGCCCTGGAAGCCCTTTTCAATGGCAATACCGACGCCCACCAGATGCGCACCAGCCTGGTCCAGAATGTCCATCAGACCCTCCAGCGCCTTGCCGTTGGCAAGAAAATCGTCGATAATCAGTACTCGGTCGTTGGGACCGAGATACCGGCGATCCACCACCACATCGCTGATGGTTTTATGGGTAAAGGACTCCACCTTGGCGGTAAACACGTCCTTGCCCAGGTTCAGGGACTTGGATTTCTTTGCAAATACCACCGGACAGTGGAAGCTCTGGGCAGCGATACAGGCGATGCCAATGCCCGAGGCTTCGATGGTGAGAATTTTATTGACGCCCTCACCGGCAAACAGCCGCGCCCATTCCTGACCCATTTGATTCAGCAGTTCAATGTCCATTTGATGGTTGAGAAAGCCGCTCACCTTCAAAATGTTTCCGGGATAGACCTCGCCATCCTGCATAATCCGTTTTTCTAACAGTTCCATGCTTCCGCCTCCATATTTGGATAATCCTGAGTAGAACCAGCCGCGGAACGAAGACCGTTGGCTGACATGTATAGAACATTATAATACGCATTTCCAAAAAGCACAAGGAAAAATGTCGGAAATTCTGATTTGGGTGAAAAAGCGGCGGAACCTGCGATTTGCGGGTCCCGCCGAATCCTTATTTCTGCATGAGATAATGCTCTACCATTTTAAGCTGCTCTGGGGTGTTGACGCCGATGATCTGAGGACCAAGCTCCACGCAGCACAGACCGATTTTTCCGCCGCGCTGGCGCATGAGTTCCGGTACGTCGGTGAGGTAATACTCGCCCTGGGCATTGTCATTTTTGAGAAGCTCCAGGCAGACGAGCAGCTCCTGGCAGTCGAAGGCATAGACGCCAGCATTGAGCTCCCGGATGCTTTTCTGCTCTGGCGTGCAGTCCTTGTCCTCTACTACCCGCAGGAAGCCGCCGTTTTCATCCCGAAGAATCCGACCAAAGGGCAGGTCCAGCTCGGTGGTGCCGGTGAGGAAGGTGCAGGGATTGCCGCTCTTTTCGTGGGCGTCCAGCAATGTCTGATAGGTTTCCTTTTTCAGCAGGGGCATATCGCCGCAGCAGACCAACACGGTGCCGTCAAAGTCCCGGAGATAGTCCCGGGCGCACTGTACCGCATGCCCCGTGCCAAGCTGGGGATCCTGCACGGCAAAGGGATATTCCGGGAATCGGGCTTCCACCTGCTCCCGCATGTATCCGGCTACAATTACGGTGTTTTCCCTGGGGAGAAAGTCCAGAGCGGAGAGCACATAGTAGAGCAGGGGCTTTCCGGCGGCTTCTCTCAGGGCTTTGGGCTGGTTATGCTCGGCGGAATGCAGCCGGGTGCCCTTTCCGGCGGCAAGCACAATGGCTTTGATGGGCTTCATCTGCTCAGTCCTCCAGTCCGCTGATAATGGCAATGCCTGCGCTGGCGCCAATGCGATCTGCACCCGCCTGAATCATTTCCATTGCTTCCGCATAGCTGTGAATGCCACCGCTGGCTTTGACCTTCAGCCCGCCTGCGGATTTCTTCATCAGTGCCACATCTGCTGCCTTTGCGCCGCCGGTGGAGAAGCCGGTGGAGGTCTTTACAAAATCGGCGCCTGCGTTCTTGGAAGCCTGGCAGGCACGGATAATTTCATCCTCGGTGAGCAGGCAGGTCTCCAGAATGACTTTCAATATCTTGCCGGGGCAGGCGGCACGGACGGCGCGAATGTCAGCCTCCACTGCGTCCCAGTTGCCGTCCTTTGCGGCGCCCACATCCAGCACCATGTCGATTTCGTCTGCGCCCAGCGCGGTCATAGCGCCTGCCTCTGCTGCCTTGACGACGGTGCAGCCCAGCGGAAAGCCCACTACTACGCACAGCTTTACATCGGAGCCGGAAAGGCATTCCTTTGCCAGCGCTGCCCGTCCGGAATTGACGCAGACGGAGCAGAAGTGGTATTCCTTTGCCTCGTCGCAGAGAGTCTTAATCTGCTGCGCGGTGGCGTTGGGCTTTAAAAGGGTGTGGTCGATCATTTTTGCAAGTTCCAGTTTTGTCATGGTTATTCTCCTTTTCCTGTGGGAATCCGGAAAAAGCGCTTTCCGTTTTCCATGGTAATGGCGGCTACCTCTTCTGTGGACAGCCCCTTGATTTCTGCAATTTTCTCTGCCACCTTCGGCACATAGCCGGAATGGTTCCGCTTGCCGCGATAGGGAACGGGCGCCAGATAGGGGCAGTCGGTTTCAATCATGATTCGGTCCATGGGCACGGCGGCAATGGCTTCCAGCGCGCGGCGGGCATTTTTAAAGGTGACCACGCCGGTAAAGCTCACATACCAGCCCAGCCGTACCAGCTCCTGCGCCATTTCCGCACTGCCGGAGAAGCAGTGGAATACGCCGGGAACCTTGTCTGCCCATTTTCGGACGATTTCCATGCCGTCGCCGTGGGCTTCCCGCTCGTGAATTACCACAGGCTTTCCCAGCCGGTCCGCCAGATCCATTTGCCGGTCAAACCAGTGCTGCTGAATATCCCGGGGGACATCGTCATAGTGGTAATCCAGACCGATTTCTCCAATGGCAACCACCTTGGGATGCTGTGCCAGCTGCCCATAGGTTTCCAAACCCGCCTCGGTCATATCGCCGGTGTTTCCGGGCCAGGCGCCAACCACTGCATAGACAAAGGAATGCCGCTCTGCAATGGAAATGGCTTTCTTGGAGGAGGGAATATCACAGCCGATATCGTTAATCAGAGTAATGCCCTGACGGTAGAGCTCCGGCAGCAGAACGTCCCGGTCCTGGTCAAAGGCTTCGTCGTCATAGTGGGCGTGGGTGTCGTAAAACAAAGGAATTCCTCCTGCAAAATCAATTACTGCTCCTTTTTCCGGAGCTCCAGATAGACCATCAAAACGGCAATGTCCGCAGGGCTGACGCCGGAAATCCGGGACGCCTGACCGATGTTCAGGGGACGGATTTTGCTGAGCTTTTGCCGCGCTTCCAGACGAAGCCCGGTGATGGCATTATAGTCGGTATCCTCTGGCAAAAGATGGGCTTCTTCCTTCTGGAACTGCTCCACCTGCTTCAGCTGCCGCTTGATATAGCCGGCGTATTTTACCTGAATCTCCACTTCCTCCTGAATTTCCGGAGAAAGCTGGGGACGCTGAGGGTCGAAGGGCGCAAGGGAAGCATAGCTCAGCTGAGGACGGCGCACCAGATCTCCCATCCGAGCGGAGCCTTTCACTGCGGCGGTTTCATGCTCGGTGAGATAGGCGTTAAGCACCGGAGATTCGGCCACACCGCAGCGCTCCAAGCGCTGTACCTCTGCTTCTACCAGACGGTATTTTTCCTGAACGGCGGCATAACGCTCGTCAGAAATCAGCCCCACCCGATGTCCGATGCCGGAAAGCCGTTGGTCGGCATTGTCCTGACGCAGCATCAGCCGGTATTCCGTGCGGGAGGTCATCATGCGGTAGGGCTCGTTTGTGCCTTTGGTGACCAAATCATCGATCAGTGTGCCGATGTAGGCGTCACTGCGCCGGAGAATCATGGGCGCTTCGTCCTTGAGCTTCAGGGCGGCGTTGATACCGGCAACCAGACCCTGGGCAGCGGCTTCCTCGTAGCCGGAGGTGCCGTTGAACTGCCCGGCGCCGTATAGTCCCGGAATTTTCTTGCATTCCAGAGTGGGCAGCAGCTCGGTGGGGTCCACGCAGTCGTATTCAATGGCGTAAGCCGGACGCATCATCTCCGCATGCTCCAGTCCGGGGATGGTGTGCATCATCTGAATCTGCACATCCTCCGGCAGGGAGGAAGAGAAGCCCTGAATATACATCTCATCGGTGCTCAATCCGCAGGGTTCGATGAACAGCTGGTGCCGGGGCTTATCCGGGAATCGGACGATTTTATCCTCAATGGATGGACAATACCGGGGACCGATGCCCTCGATGATGCCGGAAAACAGGGGGCTGCGGTGGAGGTTGTCCCGGATGATCCGGTGGGTTTCCGCATTGGTATAGGTGAGATGGCAGACGGCACGATTTTCCGGAATATCCTTGGTGGTGAAGCTGAAGGGAACCGGAACGTCGTCGCCGGGCTGCACCTCCATTTTGGAAAAGTCGATGCTGCGGCGGTTGACCCGAGGCGGGGTGCCGGTTTTAAAGCGCCGGAGGGAAAGCCCCAGCTTCCGCAGACTGTCGCTCAGACCAATGGCGGCGTGCATGCCGTCGGGACCGGAGGCGTAGTAGCATTCGCCGGTAATCACCCGGCTGGAGAGATAGGTGCCGGTGCAAATGACCACAGCACGGGTGGGATATACGGCGCCCAGCTGCGTGACCACAGCGCCTACGCTGCCGGATTCGGTCAGTCGAATCTCGGTAATCATCGCCTGCTTGAGGTCCAGATTTTCCTGCTGCTCCAGGGTGTGCTTCATGAGCTCCTGATACTTCCGGCGGTCTGCCTGCGCCCGAAGCGAATGGACCGCAGGACCCTTGCCGCGATTGAGCACCCGGAACTGGATGCAGGCGCGGTCTGCCGCCCTGCCCATTTCGCCGCCCAGGGCATCGATCTCACGGACCAGATGCCCCTTGCCGGTGCCGCCGATGGCAGGGTTGCAGGGCATGTTGCCAACGGCATCCAAATTGATTGTAAAAATAACGGTTTTCAGTCCCAAACGAGCGGCGGCAAGGGCGGCTTCGATGCCTGCGTGACCGGCGCCGATGACCGCAACGTCGTAGGACTCCATCTGATATTCTGTCATAGGGTTCACCTGTGCTAAGTGATTTCTGGCTGTACCGCACAATGTGTGGTACAGTTCGTTTTATTGTACCATGTTTCCGGACATTTTGCCAGACAAGAAACAGAAATGGAGCTACTTTTCGTAGCCCCATTTTATGTGTTTGAAAAATATGCAACCAGAATTTCCACTGCACGGCGATCCTTATCAGGGAGACTTGCAATTAGGGCGACCAGGTGGTGGGAATCTAACGAAGTTTGCTTTCCTGTGAGAATATAATCGGTGCTTACCTGTAGTATTTGACAGAGCCGAACAAGATTGTCAATACGAATGGACTTAATGCCGCGTTCCAGATTGGAAACCATCTGAATGGAAACGCCCATTTTGTCTGCCAGCTGTTCTTGTGTATAACCAAGCAGCTTGCGCTGACAGGAAATCCTTGTTCCAATCTCTTCTAAATTCAGATTTCCCATCCGAGTAGCCCCCATTCTTCGTCTATGGACCTATTATATACCGCCCTTAGGTTAAAAAACGTCTTTAGATTGACAATATTAACCTAAAGGTGTGTATTGGAAGAGAAATACAAAGGAGGTAAAACACATGAAAAATGGAAGGCAAATAAAAATCAGATATTTTGCACTGATTTTTCTGCTCTTGGGAATCTTAACCGGATGCGGAGCACAAAGGGCGGGAGCATCTCCTAATCAGTCGGCAGAGCAGGCGGGCAACGGCGACGTTAATCACGAGGATATTACTGCGTCCACGGAATTTGAACAGTGCGTTCTTGATGGGCGTTACAGCGATGCAATTGATGAATAAAATGATACAATTGCGGGAAATGCTGGAGATGAGTCTAAGGCAGTAATTCTAACGCCATAAGAGAGAACATAAGGAGAGAAGTACAATGAGATTAAAGAGCTGTGTTCTGTGCTTATTCTGTGTGCTTTTGCTTTCGGCGTGTGGGAAGACATTGACCTGCCGTATTTGCAATCGTACAATAGGTGATGACGAGCATGCGGTAAATGTGATTCGGATCTCAGACTATGTTGATTTAGATGAGGTGCTGGGTCAGAATGCGGATGCGCCTCGTGGAGTAGTTTCAGGAAACGATGTGATATGCGAAACATGCCAATATCGGTATGCAGGAATAATGGCGGGACATTGCCGGAATTGCTTAACGGAACTGGGCGATGAGGAACCGGTATTTTATGATTATGATATTCTTGATGATAAGTGGTATGATGTGGGGTACTGTGAGACATGCGCAAAGGAACGCTGGGGAGATAGTTATGTGCAGCACACAAAGCAGCCCTGGTGTTCTGAATGTGGACAGCCGTTTGGCTCAAGCGTAAAGGAGTATAATGATTCTGGCGTGTGCGAGATATGTGCGGAAAACGTCTTCAGCTAGATAAATAGGCAAAAAGCGGCTGGATTCTCCAGCTGCTTTTGCCTATTTTGTCCCTCTCCCTGGTATTGCAAATACACGGATTCTATGATAAAATAAATAATTGTGATTTAGAAAATTCAGCGGAAAAGATGCTTTTACGAAGGGAGTTACCCAACTTTGGTAGACGAGAAAATCAGAAACGTAGCCATCATTGCCCACGTTGACCACGGTAAAACCACCCTGGTGGACGAGATGCTCAAGCAGAGCGGTATCTATCGGGAAAACCAGGAGGTTGTGGATCGCGTTATGGACTCCAACGATCTGGAGCGGGAGCGCGGCATCACCATTCTGGCAAAGAATACTGCCATCACCTACAAGGACACGAAAATCAACATCGTTGACACCCCCGGGCATGCAGACTTCGGCGGTGAGGTAGAGCGTATCCTCAAGATGGTAAACGGCGTTATCCTGCTGGTAGACGCGGCAGAGGGTCCCATGCCCCAGACCCGTTTTGTGCTGTCCAAGGCACTGGAGCTGGGTCATCGCGTGATCGTAGTCGTCAACAAGATTGACCGTCCTGACCAGCGCGTGCTGGAGGTTGTGGACGAGGTACTGGAGCTGCTCATCGACCTGGACGCCACCGACGATCAGCTGGAGAGCCCCATGCTGTTCTGCTCCGGACGTCAGGGCACCGCATCCTATTCTCCGGATGTGGCTGGCACCGATCTCCAGCCCCTGTTTGACACCATTTTGAACTATATCCCTGCCCCTGAGGCGGATGTGGACCAGCCGTTCCAGATGCTGGTTTCTTCCATCGACTATAACGAGTTTGTTGGCAGAATTGCCATCGGGCGGATTGAGCGCGGCGTGATTCATCAGAACGATGAAATCGTGGTATGTAATTACCATGACCCCGATCAGGTTTCCAAGAAGCTGAAGGCGGTCAGCCTTTATGAGTTTGACGGTCTGAACCGTGTGCCGGTCACCGAGGCAACCGCCGGCAATATCATTGCCATGAGCGGCATCGGCAACATCACCATTGGCGATACCGTCTGCGCCCCCTCCAATGTGGAGCCTTTGGACTTTGTGAAGATTTCCAAGCCCACCATGGAGATGACCTTTACCATCAACGATTCTCCCTTTGCGGGCAAGGAAGGCAAATATGTAACCTCCCGCCAGATTCGAGAGCGTCTGGAGAAGGAGCTTTTGAAGGATGTATCCCTGCGTGTCACCGAGGCGGAAGGTTCCACCGATGCCTTCTATGTGGCTGGCCGCGGCGAGATGCACCTGAGTATCCTCATCGAGACCATGCGCCGGGAGGGCTACGAGTTCCAGGTTTCTCCTCCCCGTGTGCTGTATCAGGAGATCGACGGCGTAAAGTGCGAGCCCATGGAGCGGCTGGTTTGCGACGTTCCCTCCGACTGCGTGGGCTCCGTCATCGAGAAGATGGGCAACCGCAAGGGCGACCTGCTGGAGATGACCCCTCTGGGCACCACCCGTATGAAGATTACTTTCCTGGTTCCCTCTCGGGGGCTGTTCGGCTATCGCAATGAGTTCCTCACTGACACCAAGGGCGAGGGCATCATGGCGTCCGTATTCGACAGCTATCAGCCCTATAAGGGCGACATTCAGCGCCGCCGTACCGGTAGCCTGATTTCCTTTGAGACCGGCGATTCCATCACCTATGGCCTGTTCAATGCCCAGGAGCGCGGCACCCTGTTCATCGGCGCCGGTGTCCCGGTCTATGAGGGCATGATTATCGGCTCCAATCCCCGGATGGAGGATATCACCGTCAACGTCTGCAAGGCAAAGCACCTGACCAACACCCGTGCTTCCGGCTCCGATGACGCGCTGCGGCTGATCCCCCCCAAGCAGATGAGCCTGGAGCAGTGCCTGGAGTATCTGGCAGACGACGAGATTCTGGAGGTTACTCCCAAGAATCTGCGGATGCGCAAGAGAATCCTCAACCATGCAGACCGCATGAAGGCGCTGAAGGGCGGCAAAAAGTAAAAAAGAAAAGGGGACCGTCTGGTCCCCTTTTTTGTACCGAGAAGGAGAGAATGGTATGCTCCCACCTGAATTTTTAACCCGAATGGAGAACCTGCTGGGAACGGAATATGCGGACTTTCTGGCAGCCTATGACCGTCCACTGCAAAAGGGATTGCGGCTGTCCGGCAGAAAACGGCTGAATGGAACGCTCCCATTTTTACGGGAACCCATTCCCTGGACAAAGAACGGCTATGCCTATGATCCGGAAAGCCGTCCGGGAAAGCACCCCTATCATGAAGCGGGACTGTATTATTTACAGGAGCCCTCCGCCATGGCGCCTGCCACGCTGCTGAATCCTCAGCCCGGAGAGCGGGTGCTGGATCTTTGCGCGGCGCCCGGAGGAAAGTCCACACAGCTGGGGGATATGCTGGAGGGTCAGGGCTTGCTGGTTGCCAATGAAATCAATCCCAAGCGGGCGAAAATCCTGTCCCGGAACATCGAGCGCATGGGAATTTCCAATGCGCTGGTGCTGAATATGCATCCCAAAGATTTGGAAAAGCGGTTTGCAGGCTTCTTTGATCGGGTCCTGGTGGATGCGCCCTGCTCTGGCGAGGGAATGTTCCGAAAGGAAGAGGCGGCGGTGACGGATTGGAGCCCGGAGACCGTAAAAATGTGTGCAGCCCGGCAGAGCGAAATTCTGGATTCCGCTGCCAACATGCTTCGTCCCGGAGGCTATCTGTGCTATTCCACCTGTACCTTTGCGCCGGAGGAGGACGAGGGCGCAATCGGCGCATTTTTGCAGCGGCATCCGGATTTTCATGTGGTTGAGGCGGACATGCCCTGGCTGGCACCCGGAAGACCGGAATGGTCCGAGGGAAACCATCCTGAGCTGCAATACACCTTCCGGCTCTGGCCCCATTTGCTTTCGGGAGAGGGACACTTTGCAGCGCTCCTGAAAAAAGACGGCGACAGCGCGCCGATGGAGCTGCGGGCGCCTGCGGAGGTCAAGGCTCCCGCAGAGCTAAAGGACTTCTTAGACCACATGGATATTACCCTGCCGGAGGGACGGCTCATTTCCTTTGGACCGGCATTGTATCTCTGCCCGGAGGATATGCCGGAGCTGAAGGGACTTAAGGTCCTGCGCCCGGGACTGGAGCTGGGGCAGGCGAAAAAGGGACGCTTTGAACCGGCGCATGCTCTGGCGCTTTGGCTCAGGACAGCGGCGGTAACGGAGGCGCTTTCTTGTGAGGACCCCAGAGTGCTTTCCTACCTTCAGGGACAGGTGATCCCGGGCACGGCAAACGGCTGGACGCTGATTACTGTGGATGGACTGTCTCTGGGCTGGGCAAAGGGCTCCGGCGGACAGCTGAAAAACCACTTTCCCAAGGGACTTCGGTGGATGAATGGATAAAAACAGGACGCAGTTCAATTGAGCTGCGTCCTATTTGCGTTTTCTAAGGCAATACCGCACAAATCGGCAAGAGAGTCTGACGAGAGAATTTGCACCAGAAAAGGTGAAAAACCGCAGGAATACTTTGTGTATTGCAAGGTTTTTCTAACGCATTTCTGGCGGAAGGAATCCGTCAGAATCCGAAGACGCATTTGCGCGGTGTTGCCCTAATTGTATTGATAGGTGCTGGCGTCAAATGCAGTGCCCGTCCAGGTGCTTTCCACCAGAGAACCGCCAGAGACGGTGAGAATGTGGACATCATCGATGGTGATATCCTCGGTGTATGGATTCATCACCTGATTCACCAGATCTACCACGCTCTGCCCATAAAGACCATAGCAGGAAGCGCCGTTATAGTTGACGCCCTCGCCGGGCAGGGTATTTTGCTGAATATCGTTGGTGCCTGCCAGCAGCACATGCAGGGCAAGGTAGCGGAGATTGGCGTCGTCCAGATCGGTGATGATGTTGGACATGGCTGCCTTATAGATAGCGGGGTACTTGGGCAGCATACTGGGGGACATGCACTGCTTGACCATGGCTTTGATAAAGGTCTGCTGGACATATTCCCGCTGAATGTCTGCCATGGCATAGCCGTGACGGAACCGGCAGACCAGCAGCGCCAGATCGCCGTCCAGCGTCTGCTCGCCGCCGGAGATATTGATGCCGTCTACATCCATGTCCATGGGAACGTCAAAGGTAATGCCGCCCATGGCATCCACCACGTCCTTGAAAATATCATAGCTGATGATGGCATAGCCATCGGGACGGAAGCCCAGCAGCGTTTTTACCTGATCCATCAGCGCATTGGCTCCGGCTTCTCCGCAGCCCGCAATGGCATAGACGCCGTTGAGCTTCGGGACTGCCTGACCGTTGTCCACAATGGTATCACGGGGGAGACTGGTCAGGGATATCTGACCGGTCTTCTGATCCAGTGTGGCAATCATGATGGTGTCGGTCCGGGTGCCCCCTTCGTCGGTGGCACACAGGAGAATGTTATAAAAGCCGCTCTTCCGGGTGTGTACGCCGTCCTGGGATTGGGTGGGAGCGCGGAACAGCAGGAAATATACGCCTGCCAGCAGTGCTGCCAGAATCAACAGGAAAATCAGAAAATTCCGGAGAGGGTGATGCTTTTTCTTCCGACGGCGAGGCGCAGGCTGCCGGTAATCATCCTCATAGCGGGTGCGCTGGGGCGCATTTTGTGCCCGGGACTGCTTGGGACGACTGGAGGGGCGGCGGCTGTAGGGATCGGCTCCGGCACGTCCGGCAGCACGGGACGCCAGGGTTTCCCGGGGCTCCTGATAGCTGTCGTCATAGTAACCGTCATCATAGCCATCGTAGCTGTCGTAGCCGTTTTGATAACCGTTCTGGTCATCGTAGCCATCATCATAATAGCCGCCCTGATTATCATAGCCGTTATAGGCGGTATTATAGGAATCGTCGTAGGAACCGTCGTAGTATCCGCCATCGTTATAATAATCGCCGTTGGAAGGAATATTGCGATTTTGACCGCTGTCTCGGATCGGACGGAAGCCCTGCGTCTCGTCCATATCACCGGAACCGCTGCCGCGGCGCGGGTTGGGATTGCTTCGATTTGCCATAGAAAACTCCTTTTCTTTTGGGCAGTACCGCACAAATGTGCCGCCGGACTCCAGCCGACCGTTTCTGCCGAAAATTCGTTATTTTTCCTTGACATACACCTTGACATACACAAAGTGTGCCTGCAAAAAAACGAATCCACCACAAAATTGCCAGCTGAGCATACTTGGCGAAAATGCGATATTGCTCGATCTTAGAAGGTTACAACGTCCTGCTCCGGCTTTTCGGCGGGCTCGATGCTCAGTGCGGTGAGCACGGGACCCATTTCCTTATAGAGCTTGTGGTACCGCAGAGAGATCTTTGCGGTGACGGTGATCCAGCTGCGCTGCTCCAGCTCCTGCGCGCCGTCATACTGGCACACAAAGCCCATGAACTGGATGTCCTCCACGCAGCAGGTCATAATGAACCGACCGGGGACGAAGCAACCCTTTTCTACTTTTTTTGTATGGGCAACCTGCGCCTTGAACCGGACGGTTTTGCCGGAATACTTCTGCATATCCTCGGTGACGTCCCGATACCAGATGCCATAGTCATCGTCCTTGATATCGATGATATCGGCGTTTAAATCAAAGGGCAGAGGGTCCTCGATTTCATCGTATTCCACCTTGCCGTCCTCGTCCTCATAGGCGATGTCGCAGCGGCGATTGATGCCCCGGACGATTTTATGCAGCTCCATTTTATCAATGGAATCGTTGTAGCGGTTGAATACGATCATCTCGCAGCCGCCCACCTTGTCCACCACCAGAGAACGCATGTTGGCGTTGTACATCACAAAGGTGGTGGCGTCGGCAAACATGATCTCCTGATAGACCACCCAGTTTTTCGGCAGCTTGGCATAGAAATCGCTGACCAGCTTCATGCCGTTGAGCTCCACGCACACGCGCTCGGCATGATGCTTTTTCCGGAGGGCTTCCAGTGTCTTGTCGTCCAGTGCGTCCTGATCCTCAATGACCTCGATATAGACATTGGGCGCGGAGAAGGCAGAGGGATCATATTCCTCCTCGCCCTCCTCGCAGACCAGCAGCAGGGTCTTTTCTCCGGCGTTGAACCGGTCATCCTCCAGGGTGCCCTGCATAAAGCGGGTTTTGCCGCTGTCCAGGAAGCCGGTGAATACATATACGGGAATTGCCATATACGTGCCTGCCTTTCTTAGCCCTGGAACAGCTCTGCAATGGCAGCTTCGTTGATCTTGGAGCCGATGACGCAGAGTCTGCCGATGATGCCGGCGCTGCCGGTGCGGATGTCAGGTTCGCCGGGCACATAGTCAAAGTGAATCCACTGACCGTTCTCGCCTGCTACGATGCCCTTTGCGCGGAGAATGATACCATAGGTTTCCTGATCGCCCAGGGCGCTGAGGCACTGCGCAATTTTCTCCTGGGTAAAGGTCTTGGGTGTTTCCATGCCCCAGGAGGTGAACACCTCGTCGGCATGATGGTGGTGATGATGGTCATGATCGTGATGATGCTCATGCTCGTGCTCGTCGTGGTCATGATGATGCTCATGCTCGTGCTCGTCGTGGTCATGATGATGCTCATGCTCATGCTCGTGCTCATGGTCATGGTGATGGTGGCAGGAGCACTCGGGATCGTCGCACTCGTCCTCTCCATGGGCTTCCAGCGCGTCAAGGGCAGCCTGGAGGGAATCCTTCTGCTCCATGGCTTCCATGAGCTGGGCGCCGGTGAGCTGCTCCCAGGGGGTGGTAACAATGACGGCAGTGGGATTCTTCTCCCGGAGCATTGCCACGGCAGCCTGGAGCTTGTCCTCCTTCATATGAGACGTTCTGGAGAGGATAATGGTTCCCGCATTTTCAATCTGATTGTTATAAAATTCGCCGAAGTTCTTCATATAGAGCTTGCACTTGGTGGCGTCGGCAACGGCAACCATGCAGCCGATTTCCATCTCGTCGGTCTCGGCGCGCTCCACTGCCTGGGCAACGTCGCTGAGCTTGCCGACACCGGAGGGCTCAATGAGAATGCGGTCCGGATGATACTCTGCCATGACCTTTTTCAGCGCCTCGCCAAAGTCACCCACCAGGGAGCAGCAGATGCAGCCGGAGTTCATCTCGGTGATCTGAA
>CAJKNS010000007.1 GCA_905201305.1 uncultured Eubacteriales bacterium | reverse complement strand
GACTGCCAGCCATAATCCTGCGCCCTACAACGGCATGAAATGCTATGGTCCCGACGGCTGCCAGCAGACCGACGAGCCTGCGGCAGAGGTGTTTGCGCGGATGCAGCAGCTGCCTATGATTTCCGAGGCGGAGACGGATTATGAGACGCTGGTTGCCCAGGGGAAGATTCGGCTTATTTGGAATGAGGTCTATGATGCCTATTATGAGGCGGTGCTGGGGGAAATGCTCTGCCGGAAGCTGATTCCGGCATCCGGCTTAAAGGTCCTCTATACGCCGCTGCACGGTACCGGGCTGACGCCGGTGACGACCTTGTATGACCGGCTGGGGGTGGACTATGACGTGGTAACTGCCCAGGCAACCCCTGACGGCAATTTCCCCACATGCTCTTATCCCAATCCCGAGACTGAGGCTGCCTTTGATGAGGCGAAAAAGTGCATTGCGGCGGCGAAGGATACCCATTATGACGTCATTGTTGCCACCGATCCAGACGCAGATCGGGTTGCTATTGCGGTGCCCACGGAGAATGGAATTCGGCGCTTTTCCGGCAATGAGCTGGGCTGCATGCTGCTGGAGTTTATCCTGAATAATCGCCTGCGCCAGAACACACTGCCGGACCACAGCAAGTGCATCAAGTCCATTGTCACCACGCCCATGGTGCTGGAGATTGCAAAACGCTATGGCTGCGAGAACATCGATGTGCTCACCGGCTTTAAGTACATCGGCTCCACCATTCTTGGACTGGAGCAGCAGGGCAGAGAAGACGAAGTGGTCTTTGCCTTCGAGGAGAGCTGCGGCTTCCTGAAGGGCACCTATGCCCGGGATAAGGACGCCCAGATCGCCTGTGTGCTGGTGGCCGTCTTGGCGGCAAGCTGCAAGCTGGAGGGCGTAACCCTTACAGAGAATATGGACCGGCTTTACCGTACCTACGGCTTCTATGATACAGAAGTGGTTTCTGTTGCGCTGGACGGCGAGGAAGGGAAAAAGCGCTGCGCCGCATTTATCGACAGTCTGCGGGAGAATTGTCCGGAGGAAATCGGTGGGCTACCTGTACAATCGGTTGCAGATTATCGGAACGGAACCGCTGTGGATAAAACAACAGGTCAGAAGTCAACGCTGGATTTCCCGTCCTCCAATGTGCTGTCCTATGGTGTGGGGGAGAAGAGCCGGGTGATTCTGCGTCCTTCCGGCACAGAGCCAAAGCTAAAAATCTACTATTTTGCTTCTGACGAGACAAAGAAGGCTGCGGAGCATACGCTGGAGCTGCTGAAAGCGTCCATGAGTGAGAAAATGAAGCAGGCTGGCATTTGATTCTGTTTTGCGGCAGGGGACATCCTCTGCCGCATTTTGCTGCTTAACGGTTGCGGGATGGAAGGAAATCCGTTATAATACTCCAATAGGATGAAGAAAAGAGAAAACGGAGGCTGTAGCATGCAGAAAATCATTTCGGTTCCCTATATCGACCAGACGGAGAGGTACCCCACCGGCTGTGAGAGCATTTCGGCAGTGATGCTGCTGCGGTATCTGGGGTATGAGATCACCCCGGAGCAGTTTATTGATCGGTACTTATACAAGCGGGACTTCGAGTTTCATAACGGCTATCTCTACGGGCCCCATCCGGCGGATGCATTCATTGGGAGCCCATATAACGATGAGAAAGGCTCCTATGGCTGCTATGCTCCGGTGATTGCGCAGGCATTGGAACGGGCTGCGGGAGCGGATTACCGGTTCACGGCGCGTCAGGGCGCTCCAATGGAAACGCTGCTGGAGGAATATATTGACAAGGATTTGCCTGCAGTGTTTTGGGCGACTCTGAATATGGAGCCGTCTTCCCTGGGCGTTACCTGGCGGCTTTTGGGCAGAGATGGGGAGTTTCAGTGGATCAACCATCAGCATTGTCTGCTGCTGGTGGGCTATGACGAGAAGCAGTATTATTTTAACGATCCCTGGATGAATGCCGGCTGTCGGGGCTATGACCGGAAGCTGGTGGAGCAGCGGTATCGGGAGATGGGCATGCAGGTGGTTACTGTGGAGCGGAAGAAATGAATGCAGATTTAGCAAGGTCCGGAAAGAATCCGGTTTTACTGGCGGCAGCACTGTCCATTCCGGCAATTCTGGAGCAGCTGCTGGTGACGGCAACCTCCTATGTGGATACGGCAATGGTGGGTTCCCTTGGAGCTGGGGCAACGGCGGCAATTTCCGTGACTGCCTCCTGCAACTGGCTGATTAACGGCGTGATTATGGCGCTGGGCGTTGGCTACAGCGTCCGTGCGGCGTATTTTATTGGCGCAGGGGAGCCGGAGATGGTACAGAAGACCCTGATTCAGTCGGTGATTGGTTCGCTGATTTTAGGCATCGGCGCCATGCTGATCGGAAGCCCGCTGTCTCTGGTGCTGCCCAAATGGATGGGGGCGGCGCCGGAGATTCGCAAGGATGCATTTCTGTATATGCTGGTGCTAATGCTTGCGCTGCCGGGACGGACATTTCATGCGGTGTTTTCCGCAATCCTTCGGTGCATGGGCAACACCCGAACGCCGATGATTGTCAATACACTGATTAACCTGCTGAACGTGGTGCTGAACTTCTTCCTGATCTATGACACCGCGGTCTATACCGTCCTGGGACATCGTATCACGCTGCCCGGGGCAGGTTTGGGCGTGCTGGGGGCAGCGGTGGCAACGGGACTGAGCCTGCTGGTGGGCGGCATCTGGCTTACGGCAAAGGTGTTGTTTTGCTCCGAAGAATACTGCCCGAAATTTCGTGGAAATTTTCACCTGGAACGAAAGCTCCAGAAGGACTGCCTTGGCGTTGCCATTCCGGTGGCGCTGGAGCGCATTACCATCTCCTTTGGACAGATCATCATGACGCGGATGGTCAGTACTCTGGGCACCGTTTCTCTGGCGGCAAACTATGTGGCAGTGACAGCGGAGCAGATCTGCTATATGCCTGCTTACGGCATTGCATCGGCGTCTACGGCGCTGGTGGGGCAGAATGTGGGCGCGGGGCAGTGGAAGCGCGCAAAATTTTTCGGAAAGGTCACAGGCTGGATTGGCGTGGGACTCACGGCGATTCTGGCACTTGCAATGTTCCTGTGGTCAGATACGCTGGGCAAGGCGTTCTCCAGCGACCTGGAGGTGGCACTGCTGTCCGGCGAGATGCTGCGGATTGTGTCGGTGGCAGAGCCGATGTTTTCCATGTCCACCGTAATGTCCGGGGCGTTGCGGGGTGCAGGCGAGGCGAAATACCCCTTCTATGTGGGCATCATCTGCATGCTCTGCATTCGGGTGAGCCTGGGTGCGGTGCTGCTGTTTGGATTCCATTTGGGGCTCAGCGCTGTATGGATTGCCATGGCGGTGGACCTGAACCTGCGCGGCATTGCTAACTATCTGCATTTCATTCGGGGAAAATGGATTCCCGCTGGGATTCAGACAACGTAAACAGCTGCAAATCTGCGGCGATTGGAGGATACATTATGGACTATCAGATTGAGGCACTGGGCTATCCGCTGCCCGAGGATATTGAAAAGCTGAAATGGCACGGAGATTACGGAGAGGCAATTGCGCTGATTCACAGCCGCCTTCAGGAGGACATACCGGAAACCCTGAAGGAAAAGCTTCGGCTGGAGGAAATGCAGATGGGAAAGATCCTGCGGGATTATGTGGTATCCCAGCAGGAGGCGGAAGAAATCCTGAGAGCGCGGCTTTTTGACTATCAGCCCGGAGAGCTGGACCGTCTGCGGAGAGGGAATGTGGTGGACTGGATGTTTGTAGAGGGAGAAATCCGCTACATTGACAGTTTCTACAGCAATCTCATTAAAATCCGCGCCGATATTGCCGCCCGGCAAAAGCATCCTAAGGTGCCGGAACCCGGAGAGAAGGACGATTCACAGATTCGTGACGAGATCATTGCAAAAATGAAGCGTTCCGGTACGGTAAAGTGCCGCATGAAGCTCCGTGCTACCGTGACCCTGGGGGAGGAGCTGGCGGCGCAGAATGGAGAATTTCACATTCACGTCCCATTGCCTTTGGAAAAATTCCAAATGAGTGATGTGAATTTGATTTCTTACAATCCTGCATATTCTTCCGTCGCCCCCCCTAGATGCCCATCAGAGAACGGTCTATTTTGCAGGAACGGCACAGGAGGTCCGGAAGTGCCAAATCGAGTATAGCCTGGTGAATACCATGCATTATCAGAATCCGGATCCCACGCTGGTCAGCCCGGAGCAGCCCGATTTTGACACCGGCGAGCAGTTGCCGCACATTGCGTTTACCCCCTATCTACGGGCATTGACTTGCGAAATTGTTGGCGATGAGACAAATCCCCTGAAGAAAGCCCGGAAAATCTATGACTTTGTGACCACAAAGGTGGTATACTCCTATATGCGCTCCTATGTGAGTTTGCCGGTAATCCCGGAATACTGCGCATCCCGGCTGCGGGGAGACTGCGGCGTTCAGGCGCTGACCTTCATCACTATGTGCAGAATTGCGGGAATTCCAGCCCGCTGGCAGTCGGGCTTATATGCCGATTGGCGCAGTGCAGACTGCCATGACTGGGCGATGTTCTATGTGGCGCCCTTTGGCTGGATGTATTGCGACTGCTCCTTTGGCGGCTCAGCCTGGCGGCAAAAGGCTTATGATCGCTGGGATTTTTACTTCTGCAACCTGGACCCCTATCGGGTTTGCCTGACGGATGCATTTCAGGCGGATTTCCAGCCGCCCATGTCCTATCTTCGCTCCGACCCCTATGACAATCAGCGGGGCGAGGTGGAGCGCGCGGACGGACCGGTAGACCGCAGCCTGTGGGACGGCTCCACCGAGACGCTGGAATGTGTAGTTTTGGAGGAGAATTAACAGATCCTACAAAGGAAGTAAATGAATATTCTGAATTTTGTACTTGCATTTTTCTGAGTCTGTGCTAGAATAGAAACCATATTACAAAGAATTGCGATGGCAAAAATCAAAAATCTTCTTCAATTTTTACAACGGTTGAAGGAATTACTTCACAATTCTGCGAATAGGAGAGAACTGTCTATGAAAAAACTAGTAAGCTTGTCGCTGGCACTGGCACTGTGCGTGAGCATGCTTGCCGGCTGCGGAAACAACGACGCCTCCACAGCATCTAATGCCGGCAGCGCTGCCGGTACGGAGACCGGTTCTGCTGCGGATACCGCAACCAACGCCGCAGAGGGCGATCTTGACACTTCCAAATTTCTGAAGATTCAGGATGACAACCCGGATACCGTGGATCCCCAGTGCACCACGGAGTACTACACCGTTGCCATGAATATTTTTGACCGTTTGGTTGAGGTAAAGGCAAACGACGACGGCACCTCTGAGATCGTTCCTTCTCTGGCGAAGAGCTGGACCGTATCTGACGATGGTCTGACCTACACCTTTACTCTGAACGAGGGCGTAAAGTTCACCAACGGCGCCGACCTCACCGCCTCCGATGTGCTCTACACCATCAAGCGCATGCTGACCTATGAGAAGGCGGTCAACGATGATATCTATGATATGATTAAGGGCGCGCAGGATGTGGCAGACGGCAAGGCAACCGAGCTTGCCGGCTTTGAGATCATTGATGATTACAACTTCTCCATTACCCTGGAAGAGCCCTATGGCGCATTCCTGGCTTGCCTGACCACCCCCGGCGCCTCCATCTTTGACGAGGAAACCACCGAGCAGGCTGGCGATCAGTTCGGCATCGATCCTGCCGTTACCATCGGCACCGGTCCCTTCTCCTTCTATGGCTGGGAGTTCAACTCTGAGCTGGTGCTGACTGCCAACAAGGATTACTGGGACGGCGCGCCTGCCTGCGAGGGTCTGATCCTCAAGGTCATTCCTGACGAGGCTACCGCACGTATGATGTTTGAAAACGGCGAGCTGGACATCCTGGATATGGACAACAACGCTTCTCAGCTGGAGTACTTCCTGAACAACGATACCTACAAGGATCAGATTGTATCCGGCGTTCGTGTTGGCATTTACTATATCATGCTCAACGAGAAGTTCACCGAGCTCAGCGACGCCCGGGTTCGTAAGGCGCTCCAGTATTCCATTGACCGTCAGGCGATTCTCGACACTCTGTATGCCGGTCTTGGCGAGCTGGAAAACGGCATCTTCCCCCACGGCCTGATCGGCTACAATGCAGACCTTGCTGAGATTCCCTATGATGTGGATCAGGCGAAGGAGCTGCTGGCAGAGGCTGGATATCCTGACGGCTTTGAGATGGAGCTGTGCTACAACTCCGATGCCAGCCAGACCACCAAGGATCTGCTGGAAATTGTTGCGGCTTACTGGGCTGAGATCGGTGTAACCGCAAAGGTAACCGAGGTAGACGAGGGCAGCTTCTATGATATGCGCGCTGCCGGCGAGCTGGAAACCTACACCTCCAGCTGGTCTGCTGATTTCAACGATCCCGATAACTTCATCTACTCCTTCTTCGGCAATGAGGGCAACATTGAGCGCCGCGGTATTGGCTACTCCAACAAGGAGGCAATCGCCCGTGTTGCTGCTGCCCGTGCCATCGTAGACGAGGACGAGCGTATCGCAGAGTATCAGGATCTTGAAAAGCTGATTATTCAGGAGGATGCAGCCTGGATCCCCCTGTACAGCAAGCAGCACCTGTTTGTGGTGAACCCCAGAGTTTCCGGCTTCAAGGTATCCTGGAACGGCTGGAGCGGCAACTACTACCGCAACGTCGGCGTTTCTTGATTAAAGCGTAAAACTGAACATCCCGTTATCTGCGGAAGGGCATCTTCGGATGCCCTTCCATAGCGGTTTTACGAGAAATTGGTAAAGTACTGGTAACACCCTTGGCGAGATCATCAGACTGCTCCGCAGCAGGGGAGTAGTGTGATAATCCCGGCAACAGAAAGGATGAATTCCCTGTGGTAAAGAAGATAGTCAACCGTGTGTTGGTTTCTATCCCGGTGCTCATTGGCGTCATATTCCTGATTTTCCTGATGCTCAATGTGGTGCCCGGCAACCCCATCGCGGTGATGATGAAGGAACATGCCAAAACAGAGGTAATTGAACAAATGACGGAGTATTACGGACTCAATGATCCGGTGCTGGTACAGTTCGGCAGATACCTGGTGAACGTGCTCCATGGCGATTTTGGCGTGTCCTATAAGCTGAATCGTTCCGTGACCACGCTGATTCTTCAGGCGTTTCCCTACACCCTGAAGCTCTCGATTATTGCGGCGCTGGTGGCGTGGCTCATTGGTATTCCTGCGGGCATTGTTTCTGCAGTGAAGAAGAATTCCATCCTGGACCACTTGTTTATGGGCGTTTCGCTCATGGGTGTTTCCATGCCGGTGTTCTGGGCGGCGCTGCTGTTCCAGTACATATTTGCCTATAAGCTGGGCTGGTTCCCGGTGTCCGGCACCAACGGCTGGAGCAGCTATGTACTGCCTTCCATCGTTCTGGGCTGGAGCTCGGCAGGCACCATTGCGCGTCTGACCCGTTCGAACCTGCTGGAAACGCTGGAGGATGACTATATCCGTACCGCCTGGGCAAAGGGACTGGGACAGGCAGGCGTGATCGTCAAGCATGCCTTTAAAAATGCGCTGCTGCCGGTCATCACCATGATGGCGATTCAGGTGGCATCGCTGCTGTCCGGCGCGGTGATCACCGAGTCCGTGTTTGCAATCCCCGGCGTTGGTCGGCTGGCTGTGGATGCAATCTCCAGCCGGGATATGCCGCTGCTTCAGGGCACGGTGGTGTTCACTACCATACTGATTATTCTGGGCAATCTGCTGGCAGACGTTCTCTACTCTGTCATTGACCCGAGAATTCGGACCGATCACTGAGAGGGGGCGTAACGCTTGCGGAAATCAGATCGATATGCAGCCAAGGTCGCAGATCAGGCTGTTAAAAATAATGAAACGGAAGAAGACATTGCCGCACAGCTGGGCGAGGATGATACCGCCTGGGATAAAATGAAACGGCTATGTAAAGAGAATAAGCTGGCGGCGTTTTCTGCCCTGGTGATTCTGCTGATCGTACTGGCGGCGGTGTTTGCACCGATTGTAGCGCCCTACGATCCCGCCAAGCAGGATCTTACCCATCGTCTGGAGGGCATGAGTCTCCAGCACATTTTCGGTACCGATCAGCTGGGACGCGATGTGCTCAGCCGAATGATTTACGGCGCGCGGATTTCTCTGTGCATCGGTATTTTCCCCACGTTGATCTCCATGATTCTGGGCACGATTCTGGGGCTGATGTCCGGCTATCTGGGCAAAACCGTGGACTTTATTATCATGCGTCTGGCGGATATCGTCATGGCGTTCCCGTCTCTGCTGCTGGCAATGGTGGTTATGTATACCCTGGGCAGCGGTATCGTGAACATCTTCCTGGCGCTGACCATTGTGTCCTGGGCGGGCACCGCTCGTGTGGTCCGTTCTCAGACTCTGTCCCTCAGAGAAATGGAATATGTCCAGGCGGCAAGAAGCATGGGCGTCGGCAGCTTTAAAACCATGTTCCGGCATATTCTGCCCAACTGTCTGCCATCCCTGATTGTGTTGTTTACCTTGAATATTCCCGGTTCTATCCTCTCTGAGTCCAGCCTGAGCTATCTGGGCATCGGCGCACAGTCTCCTGCCACCAGCTGGGGTCTAATGGTGTCCGAGGGCAAGGATTATCTGTTCACCAACCCTGTGGTTGCCATTGCTCCCGGTGTTGCGATTCTGGTGCTGGCATTGGCATTTAACTTCCTGGGCGACGGCGTTCGCGATGTGCTGGACCCCTATGGCAAGCAGCAGTAAGGAGGGAGAAGCATGGAATATACACTTCAAATTCAGCATCTGAAAACCCAGTTTCAAACCTCCAAGGGCATTTCTCCTGTGGTTGACGATGTTTCCATTGACATTCCCAAGGGCAAGATTGTAGGTCTGGTGGGAGAAAGCGGCTGCGGCAAGAGCATGACCGCCATGAGCGTGATGCAGCTGGTGAAAAAGCCCGGTAAAATTGTAGACGGCAAGGTAATGCTCATGGGCAGAAACCTGCTGGATGCATCGGAAAAGGAAATGCGCAGCGTCCGGGGCAATGAGATCTCCATGATCTTTCAGGAGCCAATGACGTCTTTGAACCCCGTTTACACCGTTGGAAAGCAGGTTCGGGAGGCAATTCTGCTGCACCAGAACCTTAGCAAGGAAGAGGCAAAGAACAAGGTCATCGATATCTTCCGGAAAATCGGCATTCCCGAGCCGGAAAAGCGCTACAATTCCTATCCGCACCAGCTCTCCGGCGGTCTTCGCCAGAGAGTGATGATCGGCATGGCAATGGTCTGCGAGCCGGAGCTGCTGATTGCGGACGAGCCTACCACCGCGCTGGACGTGACCATTGAAGCGCAGATTTTGAAGCTCATGAAAAAGCTCCGGGATGACAACGGCACATCCATTCTGATGATTACTCATAACATGGGCGTTGTGGCACAGATGTGCGACATGGTCTATGTGATGTATGCCGGCAAGGTGATGGAGCAGGCGGAAACCTTTGAGCTGTTCCGGAATACCTGCCATCCCTACACCGAGGGACTGCTGAAATCCATTCCCAGAATGGACAATCAGGTGGACCGGCTTTACAGCATCCGCGGCGTGGTGCCGAACCTGCTGCATCTGCCCAAGGGGTGCAGCTTCTGTACCCGCTGCGATTATGCCACCGAGCGCTGCCGTCAAGAGCGTCCGGAGCTTTACCCGGTAGGAGACGGACATATGGTTCGCTGCTTCCGCTATGAGAAGGGAGGAGACGACCATGGAGAAGAATAAGGTCTTGGTTGACGTACATAACCTGGTCAAAGAGTTCCCGGTATCCGGCTCCGGTAAGGGCGTTGTCCATGCGGTATCCGATGTAAGCTTTCAGATTTATGAGGGCGAAACTCTGGCACTGGTGGGCGAGAGCGGATGCGGTAAAAGTACTCTTGGCCGTCTGCTGCTTCGGCTGCTGGAGCCCACCTCCGGTGAGGTGATTTTTGACGGCACCAACGTTGGAAAGCTCAAGGGAAAAGCTCTGCGGGAGTTTCGGAAGGAAATGCAGATTATTTTCCAGGACCCCTATGCATCCCTGAACCCCAGAATGAACGTGGAGCGGATTATTTCCGAACCGCTGATTACCCATAAGGTCTGCGCCAATAAGATGGAGACCCGGCACCGGGTGGTGGAGCTGATGCAGGAGGTTGGAATTCCCGTGGAGTTCCTGCGGCGGTATCCCCACCAGTTCTCCGGCGGTCAGCGGCAGAGAATCGGAATTGCCCGGGCGCTGGCACTGCGCCCAAGGCTGATTGTCTGTGACGAGCCGGTTTCTGCACTGGACGTGTCCATTCAGTCTCAGGTTCTGAACCTGCTGGACGATTTGCAGGAACAGTATCAGCTGACTTATCTGTTCATTTCCCACGACCTCAGTGTGGTGCGGCATATTTCGGATCGGGTGGCTGTGATGTTTCTGGGCTGCATCTGCGAGATCGGCGAGACGGAGGAAATCTACACCGCGCCTATGCATCCCTACACCAAGTTTCTGCTGGATTCCGTTCCTCAGCCGGATCCCACACAGCGGGACGACGATAAGGAGCTGCTCACCGGCGAAATTCCCAGCCCGGTGAATCCGCCTTCCGGCTGCCGGTTCCGTACCCGCTGCCCCTATGCTACGGAAAAGTGCGCGCAGGAGGTTCCGGAGCTGAAGAACTATGGGGATCGTCAGGTTGCCTGCCACTATCCCTTAAACATCAATGCGTAATTATGAAAAGCCCACCGCGGCCTGCGGTGGGCTTATGCACTGAAAGGAAGATTGCTTTGGGTCAGATTATCTTGCGTCTGGCGGAAATTCAGGATGTTCCCGCAATTATGGAGATTATGCGGAAAGCGCACGAAGCAATGGCGGATCCCAGCGCCTATATTTTAGACGATGCAGCTTATGTATCCCATTATGTTTGTCAGGACGGCTTTGTGCTGCTGGCACTGGAGCAGGGGACGCCGTTGGGTTTTTTCATGGCGGCGGCGCCAGGGCTTCAGGAGAATAATCTGGGACGATATCTGGAATTTTCTGAGGATGCGTTGCAAAAAACACTGATGATGGATTCCGCTGCGGTATTGCCCCAGGCACAGGGCAAGGGCATCATGGGAAAAATGTTTGCCTGGGCAGTGGAGCTGGGAATGAAAACATATCCCTATTTGGTGGGCACCGTTGCGCCCGGTAATTATCCAAGTATCCGAAATTTTGAGAAAAACGGCTTTACCGTCCGAAAGACCATCACAAAGCCCGGAGGACAGGTCCGTCTGCTGATGGGCAAAGGAGATCTTCCAGCGCATGAATCGTAAGACCGCCGTAGCCGGTTACGGTATGGGCGGCTGCCAGAGAATTGAGCACCGCTTCCTCCGTTGCCTCCGCAGCGGCGCGGAAGGGAATGTCCAGCAAATCCTCTTGTACGATATGCATGGCACACAGGGGAGGACTCTCCGTGGAAATCCGGTTCGCCGTGGTAAAACCGATCATCACCTCGCCGCTTCCGTGTCCCAGATAGGAGCCGGTTCTGGCAAGTCCCACGCCGCAGCGGCGAATGACCCGATAGAGCTGCCGGGACGAGAGCGGCAAATCCGTTGCCACAATCATCATAATGGAACCTGCGTCCACCTTTGTGGGCGCATATTTCATTTTCTCCAGCAGCGGAAGAACCTGCTGTCCAATGGGCTGACCGCAGACGGTAAGGTCCTGCGTGGAACCGAAGTTGGACTGTACCAATACGCCAAGGGTGTAGGTACTGCCGCCAATGGAAAAGGTGCGGGAGGCGGTGCCAATGCCGCCTTTTAATCCAAAACAGATGGTTCCGGAGCCGGCACCCACCGCGCCTTCCTCCACATCATGGCTTGCAGCAGCAATGGCGGAGAACACATGCTGCTGTTTCACCGGACGGAGCGCGATATGGCTCAGCCGTCCGTCGTTGCATTCTCCCACCACCGGGTTCAGAGAACGGAGGGAAATCCCATCCTGCCGGCAGCGGTCCAGGGTGTATTCCACCAGTGCGTCGGATACCAGACCCACATTCAGGGTGTTGGTCAATGCAATGGGTGTTTCCAATGTGCCCAGCTCCTGAATCTGCATGAGTCCGGCGGTTTTGCCAAAGCCGTTGTGTACATAGCAGGCGGCAGTGAGTTTGTTGGCGAACAAATTGTCCTGGGCGGGAAGAATGGCGGTAACGCCGGTGTGAATGTCGTCCTGATGCAGGGTGGTATGACCGACGGTAACGCCTGAAACATCGGTAATGCTGTTCCGCGGTCCCGCGGGCATGGTGCCCGGAATGAATCCATAATCCCGAATTCGCATCAGTATACCTTTGCCTCGCCGCGGATGACCTTGAGGAAGTAGTCAAAAATGGGCAGACCGTCTACCGTGTCTGCCCGCCGGTGGGCAAGACACATCCGTTCCGGGTGCCACTGGAGCCCAATAATGGGCTTTTCCTCATGGACCATTGCCTCCAGAACGCCGTCCGGCGCCCACTGAATGGCGCGGAAGCCCGGTACCGGCTCCAGAATTGCCTGATGATGGGCACTGTTGATGGGAAAATCGGTGCCATAAAGCTCCGCTAAAAAGCAGTCCGGCAGACAGTGGCTGCCGTGCGCCTGGTCGTGCTCGATCCACTGATGAACCTCATATTGGGGAATGTTCTGGCAGATCTTGCCCCCCAGCGCAACGTTTAAAAGCTGGTGCCCCTTGCATACGCCTAAGATGGGCTTTCCGGCGTCCAGAAAGTGCTGCAAAATCTCAATTTGACGGCGATCCCGTTCCGGCTCGATTTTCCGGCTTCCGTTGATTTCCTCACCGAACAGTGCTGGATCAATGTCTGCGCCGCCGGGAAGAATCAGCGCATCGTAGCCGGAAAAATCTGTCTCCTGGAGCACATCCTTGCCCTCTGCGCCCAGAGCATTCAGAGCGGCAATAAAATTTGCGGCACCCTCAGGGGTTCCGGCAATGGCAACATGAATCATAATAGAACCTGCTTTCTGCCCAAAGCTGGGCGGGGATAAACACAGGTATTATATCGAAAAAAATCTGTGTTGCAAGGCTTCCGGTTCGGTTTCCAAAAACAATTCGACGATACTGGTCCGGTTTCCGGGAAGAGACTTGATTTCCGCTCTGAAATCTCGTAAACTAATGGGTGAATTCTAAAGCAGTACTGCACCCTGGTGCCACTGATTTTTACGGTACTGCTGGAAAAGAGGCTGTTTCTATGAAAGTTGTAGATATGCACTGCGATACCATCGGAGAGCTGTGGAAGGCGGAAAAAGCGGGGAAGCCCATTTCTCTTCGCAGCAATTCTCTGCATATAGACCTTGAAAAAATGCAGAAGGGGGATTATCTGCTTCAGAACTTTGCCATGTTTGTGTTTCTGGGCAGAGAAAAGGACCCGCTGGTGAATGTGCTGGAAATGATCGACGTATACAATCGCGCCATGGCGGAAAATGCCGATCTCATTGCGCCGGTACTGAAATATGAGGACATTGAAAAGAATCGGGCTGCGGGCAAGCTGTCCGGTATGCTGACCATTGAAGAGGGAGCTGTGCTCAAGGGCAATCCCTATGTGGTGCGCAGTCTTTACCGGCTGGGCGTCCGGATGCTGACCCTGACCTGGAACTTTGAAAATGAAATCGGCTATCCCAACACCATTGTCAAGGCAAAGGACTATGATCCCTCCCGCCATTATGGACTGAAGCCCGAGGGCATTGAGATTGTTCGGGAGATGAACCGGGTTGGCATGATCGTGGATGTCAGCCATCTGGGCGACGACGGCTTCTGGGATGTGGTGAAATACTGCGACGGTCCCTTTGTGGCGTCTCATTCCAACGCCCGCGCTGTCTGCAACCATACCCGGAATATGACCGATGATATGATTCGGGCGCTGGCAGACAAGGGCGGCGTTATGGGTCTGAACTTCTGCGGCGATTTCCTGAATCCCAACGGAAAAAGCCGGGTGGAGGACATGGTGCGCCATGCCAAGCACATTCTCAACGTCGGCGGCAGCGATATTCTAGGGCTGGGCACCGACTATGACGGCATTGACGGCGATCTGGAGCTGGATCACTGCGATAAGATGCAACTGCTGGCGCAGGAAATGGACCGGCAGGGCTTCAGCACCGAGCAGATTGAAAAGATATTCCACGGCAATGTCCTGCGGCTGTATCGGGAGGTGCTGAAATGACCGATCCCAGACTGACATTGGAAGAGCGCATTGAAGCGGAGCTCAAAAGCTATGACGGCACCATGGGGCTGTATATCGATGATTTGAAGGGGAATGTGATTACCCGTTTTCCGGATGAAAAATTCGAGACGGCAAGCACCATTAAGGTGTATATTCTGGCGGCATTATTCGACGCCATCGAGCAGGGGAAAGCAAGTCTTCATGACATGCTCACCTGCGAGGAACGCTTCTGGATCGACGGCAGCGGAATCCTTGGCTCCTTGGAAGTGGGCACGACCCTTTCCGTCAAAAACGTGGCAACCCTGATGATAATTGTCAGCGATAACATTGCCACTAATATGCTCATCGACTATCTGGGCATTGACAATATCAACGCCTGCATTCAAAAGCTGGGCTGCAGGGATACCGTGCTCCACAATGTGCTGGATTTTGCCAAGTACCATCAGCTGGGCACCACCACCCCCAGAGATTATGCCTCCATGTTTGTGCGGATTCAAAACCGTACGCTAATCAGCCCCGAGGCTTCGGAGCAGATGTGGCAAATTCTCTCCCAGCAGCACTATAATTCCATGATTGTAAAGTCCCTGCCGCAGTTCTATGTGGATCCGGACAACTATGATGAGCAGCTGTTCTGGTTTGCATCCAAGTCTGGCAGCATGAATGCCTGCCGGAATGACGGCGGCATTATCACCACGCCCTATGGCAGCTATGTGATTGTCATGCTCAACAAGGACTTTTCCGATAAGCAGTATTATCCCGACCACCCCGCAACGGTGTTCGGTTCCCGAGTCAGCCGGCTGATCTTTGACCAATACCTGACGCTGGAGGGACGGCTGAAATAAGCCTGCCGGGATATGGAAGCTCTGGGGTTGTAAATGCCCCCAAATCTGTGCTATACTCATATTACTATGTACCCCAAAATGGAGGACAGTCCATGAAAGACGAGAAAAAGAAGGAAACCGACCTTCCAACCCTGGAAATCAAGCCCAGCGAGGAATATCATCCTCGTCCCATGTGGCAGCGTGTGGGCGCATGGATTCTGATTGTACTGATTGTGTTGGCAACGGGAATCTTTGCCCTATGGGGGAAGATCGTTTGATTCCCTATGAGCTGGTCCGTTCCAATCGGAAGACCATTTCCCTTCGGATTACCGATGAGGGAACGGTGCTGGTCCGTGCTCCAAAGCGCTGCCCCAGAAGCTATATCGACAGCTTTGTTCGCTCCAAGGAGGATTGGATTCAGTCCCACCGGGCGCAGGTGCAGGCGGCGCTTGCTGCGCGGCAGGACTTTCGGCTGCATGCGGGGGATACGCTGCTGTTTTGCGGCAGGGAATACCGGGTGCAGCTGACGGAAGAACGCCGGGGGAGCCTGGACATGGAAGCGGGAACCATTACGCTGCCCAATGTGCCGGTTCGAGAGCTGGCACCCATGGTTGAGCGGCTTTATCGCCGCGGCGGACTTCCCTGGGTGACTGAGCGGCTGACCTATTGGGCGGAGCGAATGAACGTAACCTTTGGAAAGGTGAATCTGTCCTCGGCGGTTCGGCGCTGGGCAAGCTGCTCGGCAAACGGAAATATTCATGTGAGCTGGCTTTTGCTGTTTGCACCGCCGGATGCCATTGACTATGTGCTGGTCCATGAGCTGTGTCATCGGGTGGAGTTTAACCACAGTCCTGCCTTTTGGCGGCTGGTGGCACAGTATCAGCCGGATTATGCAGCACAGAAAATCGTACTAAAACAGCTCCACGGGCAGCTCTTTGCTCAAGGGTGGAGTCAGTCCTGAGCGAAGAAAGATGGGATAATCTTTGAAACAATACTTAGACCTTGTGGTGACATTTTTTAAAATCGGCATCATGACCTTTGGCGGCGGCTATGCTATGCTTCCAATGATTCAGCGGGAAGTGGTGGAAAAGCGCGGCTGGGCAACCGAGGAGGAAATCCTCAACTATTATGCCATTGGACAGTGTACCCCCGGTGTGATTGCGGTGAATACCGCTACGTTCATCGGCGACAGCCGCAAGGGCGTTTTAGGCGGCTTCCTGGCAACCTTGGGTGTTGTGATGCCCAGCCTGATTATCATTTCTATCATCGCGGCTTTGCTCAATAATTTTGCGGAAATTGAAGCGGTACAGCATGCCCTGGCTGGCATTCGCGTGGCAGTGGTGGTGCTGGTGGGCTTTTCCATTTGGAAGCTGCTGAAATCCGGCGTCAAGGGAGCATTTGGCTGGATTGTGTTTGTGCTGACCTTCCTGGTGTCTGCGATTTTCGGGCTGTCTCCAGTCATTATCGTGGTGGCAGCGGCGGCAGCCGGGCTGATTGCGGGCTATGCCGCAGAGCATAAGGGAGGGAAGGCGTAATGAATTTGCTCCTGATGTGCTGGGAGTTCTTTAAAACGGGACTGCTCAGCGTTGGCGGCGGATTGGCAACTCTGCCGTTCCTCTACTCCATGGCTGACCGCTACCCCTGGTTTGACCGGGCGCAGCTTTCGGATATGATTGCGGTTTCGGAATCCACGCCGGGTCCCATGGGCGTCAATATGGCGACCTATGCGGGCTTTACCACCCACGGAATTGTCGGCGCACTGCTGGCAACACTGTTTTTGGTGCTGCCAAGCATCATTGTGATTTTGATTGTGGCGCGGTTTCTCCATCGGTTCCAGACCAGCAAGGCGGTGCAGCGGGTACTTTCCGGACTGCGACCTGCATCGGTGGGACTCATTGCCGCAGCAGGCTTCGGTATTCTGAAAATTGCTCTGAATTTCAGCCCCCATGTTGGTATCGCAGAGTGCATCAGCTGGAAGGCACTGATTGTTATGGTAGTCATCGGTGGGCTCTACCGGTGGAAGCAGAAGTGGCACCCCATTATCTTCATTGCACTGGGTGCGGCTGCGGGACTGGTGCTGGGACTATGAAAAAAATTCTGGGCATCGACCCCGGCTTTGCTACCATCGGCTTTGGACTCATCGCCTCGGACCGGGGCAGCGTTCAGATGCTCCGATATGGCGCTATTACAACACCGGCGGGCATGGATTTTCCCCAGCGGCTCCAGCTCATTTATGACGATATGACCCAGCTGCTGGAGCTCCTGAAGCCAGATGCCGTTTCCATTGAGGAACTGTTTTTCAACACGAATATTACAACCGGCATTCAGGTCGCCCACGGTCGAGGGGTGATTCTGCTTGCCTGCACAAAATATGGCGTTCCGATCTTTGAATATACCCCCCTTCAGGTCAAGCAGGCAGTTGCGGGCTATGGACGGGCGGAAAAACGCCAGGTGATGGACATGACCAAACGGCTCCTGCACCTGGAGAAGATCCCAAGACCCGATGATGCGGCGGACGGACTGGCGCTGGCGCTTTGTCATGCCCGGTCCAGCACATCGCTGCTGTCCGGACTGGAACGCAACTCCTAGGAGGAATGGTATGTTTTATTATCTGCGCGGCGAGGTGGCGCTGATCGATTTGGGACTGGTGGTTCTGGACTGCGGCGGCGTGGGGTTCTCTGTGAATACCACCACCAATACCATCTCCCGGCTCAAGCTGGGGGAAGAGGCAAGACTCTTTACCCACTGTGCCATTCGGGAGGATGCCTTTGATATCTATGGCTTTTACACCCGGCAGGAGCTGGATACGTTCAAGCTGCTCATTGGCATCAACGGCGTTGGTCCCAAGGCGGCACTGGCAATTCTGTCCTCGGTCAGTCCGGACGGACTCCAGATGGCAGTGGTGACGCAGAATGAAAAACTTTTGACGGTAGCCCCAGGCGTGGGCAAGAAAATTGCCCAGCGGATTCTGCTGGAGCTCAAGGACAAAATGGGCGCCATCACCGAGCTGGACCTGCGGGACGGCGATCCCGTTACCATTGCGCCCATCGGTCCCGGCAGCAAGGCGGCAGAGGCGGTGCAGGCGCTTCAGGCGCTGGGCTATGCCCAGACCCCCATTAACAGCGTCATGAAGGGCATCGATACCGAACATCTGGAGGTACAGGACATCATCAAGCGGGCATTGCGCGCCACCATGCAGTAAGGAGGGGAGTACATGAGCATTGATTTTTCTGAGGAGATGGAAGCCCCTCTGATTACCACGGGACGAACGCCCCTGGATACCGGAGAAGGAAATCTCCGACCTCAGACTCTTCGGGATTACACCGGTCAGGAAAAGGCAAAGAGCAACCTGAAGGTTTATATTGAGGCGGCACAGCGCCGTGGGGAGCCCCTGGATCATGTGCTGCTCTACGGTCCGCCAGGACTGGGTAAAACCACCCTGGCAGGCGTCATTGCCAATGAGATGGGCGTCAACCTCAGAGTGACCTCCGGTCCTGCCATTGAAAAAACCGGCGATTTGGCAGCACTGCTCACCAATCTTTCGGAGGGCGACATTTTGTTTATCGACGAGATTCACCGGCTGAATCGAGTGGTGGAGGAGCTTTTATATCCTGCCATGGAGGACTATGCCATTGATATTATCATTGGCAAGGGACCCTCGGCAAACTCCATTCGGCTGGACCTGCCCAAATTTACGTTGATCGGTGCAACTACCCGGGCAGGGCAGCTTTCGTCTCCGCTGCGGGACCGGTTTGGCGTCAGTCTGCGACTGGAGCTGTATCAACCCCAGGAGCTGCAAAAAATAGTACTCCGGAGCGCGGCACTGCTGGGCACGGAGATTGACCCCCAGGGGGCTCTGGAGATTGCATCCCGCAGCCGTGGAACCCCGCGGCTTGCCAACCGGATGCTGCGCCGGGTAAGAGATTTTGCGCTGGTGTATCACGATGGTATCATCGACCGTGAGGCGGCAAACGATGCGCTGAATCGGCTGGGGGGGGACCATCTGGGACTGGATGAAACAGACCGCCGGATGCTTCGGTCCATCATTGTAAACTACGGCGGCGGACCGGTGGGACTGGAAACTCTGGCAGCTACCATCGGCGAGGAAGCGGTGACACTGGAGGACGTCTATGAGCCGTATCTCATGCAGATCGGCTTTTTAACCCGGACACCTCGGGGACGCTGCGTTACACAGCTGGCATATGACCATCTGGGCATTGCCCATTCGGCAGCCGAGGACGGTCAGTTAAGTATCGAATAAGAAGGAGCGTTTAATATGGGAAAGCTATTTGGAACAGACGGCATTCGTGGAATTGTCAATGAGCAGCTGGATGCGATGCTGGCATATCGTGTCGGTCAGGCAGCGGCGCTGGTGCTGAGCAAGGATCAAACCGAGAAGCCCATGGTGGTCATCGGTAAGGATACCCGCATTTCTTCGGATATGCTGGAGGGCGCCATCATTGCCGGCTTGACTGCCTGTGGCGCAAATGTCCATACCCTGGGCGTGATTTCCACTCCCGCAGTGGCGCTGACCACCATTATGAGTAAGGCGGCGGCTGGCGTGGTAATTTCCGCGTCCCACAATCCCTATGAGTATAACGGCATTAAGTTCTTCGGACCCGACGGTGCAAAGCTGCCGGATGAGCTGGAGAATGCCATTGAGGAATATGTGCTTTCTGAGGAGCCTCTGCCCCTGAAAACCGGTGGCGACATTGGCGTTACCTATGATGACCGGCACTCAGTGGACCTTTATATTCGCTATCTGGTGGCTAGCGTCAAGGGCGAGCCCCACGATCTCCGGGTGCTGGTGGACTGTGCCAACGGTGCCGCATCGGTTACGGCACAGAGGCTGCTGAACCGGTTTGATATGGACGTGAACTATATCAACGATCATCCCAACGGCACCAACATCAACGTAAACTGCGGTTCCACCCATCTGGAGGAGTTGGGCAAACGGGTACGTGAGGGCTGCTACGACGTGGGCATTGCCTTTGACGGCGATGCAGACCGCTGCCTGGCGGTGGATGAAAAGGGCAACGAGGTGGACGGCGATAAGATCATGGCACTGATTGCCCGTGCCATGCATGAGTCCGGCGACCTGCGGGGCGACGGATTTGTGGCAACGGTGATGAGCAACATCGGGCTTCATAACTATGCCAAAGAGCATGGATACAAGGTCCTCTGCGCCAACGTCGGCGATAAAAACGTAAAGGAAATGATGGTGAAGGAGGATATGGTGTTGGGCGGCGAGCAGTCCGGTCACATCATTTTCCGGGATCATATGCCCACCGGCGACGGTCAGCTGACGGCGCTGCATTTCCTCAGTATCATCAGCAAATACGGCACGCCGGTCAGCTCTCTGGTTGGGGAGATCAAGCGCTATCCCCAGGTGCTTATCAATGTGCCCGGTCCCTATGCTGCCCAGGAGAAGGACGATCTCATTGCGTCGGACCCGGTGCAGAATGCAGTCCGTCAGGAGGAGGAAGCGCTGGGTGACAGCGGCAGAATTCTGGTTCGTCCCTCCGGCACTGAGGCGCTGCTTCGGGTGATGGTAGAAGCAAAGGAAGCGTCTGTAGCCCAGAAAGTGGCACAGCGTTTGGCGGCTGTCATAGAAAACGCACAAAAATAACCGAAAATTTAAAATAAATTTTAGAAACTATTGACATTCTTTCAGTTTGTGGTATAATGAAACGTAGTGTTGTACAGATTCTTTCTGTATGCTTCAGAGCCAATTCCAGTTATTCCTTAGTCAAGCCCCACTCTTTTGATTTGCTTTGCGAACTTTAGATCAGCTTGCTGTTTGGATCCCGGCGTCTGCCGGACTGTGTTCGGTATTCTGATGCCGAGAAGGCGAGTACGGCGTAATGCCGCTTGCATATACAATCCCTTGCCGCTCAAGGTACGTTTCTGGGTCGCAAAGGGCAAATCTATCTGTTCAAAGAGAGGGAAATACTATGTACGAAGACAAGATTTTGGTCTGCAAAGAGTGCGGCGCAGAGTTCACCTTTACCGCTGGTGAGCAGGAGTTCTACGCTGAGAGAGGCTTCCAGAATGAGCCCCAGCGTTGCAAGGCTTGCCGTGATGCTCGCAAGAACGCTCAGCGTGGTCCCCGCCAGTACTACACTGCTGTGTGTGCTGCATGCGGTGGCGAGGCTAGAGTTCCTTTTGAGCCTAAGTCTGATCGCCCTGTTTACTGCTCTGATTGCTTTGCAAAGATGAGAGAGGGCTAATTTTCAGCCATCATCAGCCGATCCTTCGGGGTCGGCTGATATTTTTTCTGTGGAGGAACAGATGGATCTTTATTTATTGGAAACCGATGCATCCCAGTCCCAGGCTGCCCATGCGCTGCTGAATCGGATCCTGCGGGAGCAATATCAAATTTCGCAGCCGGAGCTCATCATTGGACCGCACGGCAAGCCCTATTTGGAAAACGGACCCCATTTCAGCATTTCCCATAGCCGCGGGATGGTGGCCGTTGCAATTGGTGACAGAAACATGGGGCTGGATATCGAGGTAATCCGCCGATTTCATCAGCTGGTGCCCCAACGGATTATGTCCCGGACGGAATATCAGTGGTTTTGCCGCAGGGGAGAGCTGAAGCGGGACTTTTTTGCCCTGTGGACCCTGAAGGAGAGCTATTTTAAGTACCTGGGCACCGGACTTCGGGGCTTTCCCAATGATACGGAGTTTTTCTACGACGGGCAGCAGTGGAAGATTTCCGGTGAGGACCTTACATTTCAGGTGTTGGAGGAAAAAAATCTGCTCATGACCGTTTGCAGTCATGAGCAGGAAACGATTATTCTCCATACGCTTTGAAGCAAAGATTTATGTCTACATTTCCGGTTACGCCGGGAACGGAACCCTCATTGGTGTATTGCCACATGCCGAAGGTATAGGGATAGGTGGGGACGTCCTGATATTCTGCCAGCCAGAATTCATAATCCTCCAGGTCAATCAGGTGGTAGTAGTTCTGCGCCATGGCAAGATTGAAGTAGACCCCGGCACGATAGCCGGCTGCTTCAACGGTCTGGCAAAAGCGCTGGGCGCAGGATGTAATTTCCGTGGCGCTGATGGTAGCGGTCCGGGCATTTTCGTCAGAAATTGGCTCCCAGTCGTAATAGATGGGATAGTCGATCTGATAGTCTGCCAGCTGGGACAGGACGGTGTGGGCTTCCTCCTCCGCCTCCTCCGGCGTCAGCGCCTGAGAGAAGAAGTAGATGCCAACGCCCAGCCCGGCATTCCGTGCAGCGGCAATATTTTCGGCGAAGTAGGAATCAATGTTGACAGAACCGTTGCCATAGCCCCGATAGCCTGCCCGGAGAATCACGAAATCCACAGGGCTCTCCGCCAGCGCGGTCCAGTCCACCCCTTGCTGGTGACTGGATATGTCCACGCCAAGCTTGGCAGTTATAGTGTCGGACACATAGGTTTTATAGCCGTCAGCTGTTCCGAAGC
>CAJKNS010000006.1 GCA_905201305.1 uncultured Eubacteriales bacterium | reverse complement strand
CCGCCGATGGAAACCGGCTCCTTAATATTCAGGGTCTGATATTTGGGGTCCACGGGCTTTTCGCAGTAGAGAATGTCCTGATAGAACTTGTAGACGATTTCCTTTCCCTGATAGACGTGGGTTTCCAGGGTAAAGGCGTCCTTGTTGAATTGCAGCATGGAATAACCTCCTGTGTTCGAAAGCAAATGCCTGCTTTCGGAGATACTTCTATTGTAAAATCAGGATATCCATATGTCAAACATGTCTTTTCTTTCGAATAATCAGGGGAAATACGAATTAAGCGTTGATTTCTCCCAAATTTCTGCTATGCTGAAGGAGAGGTGAGACGAAATGAACTTTCAAAGCCTGTTTTATTTTCAAACGGTGCAGACCGAGGGGAGCATCCAGCAGGCGGCGGCAAAGCTGCACATATCTCCGCAGGCACTCAGTGAGCATATCAAGCGGATGGAGGAGGAGCTGGGGGTACCGCTGCTCCACCGAACCCGACCTGTGACCTTAACCGAAGGGGGAAAACGGTTTGGCACTTTTTGCGGTGAGGTGCTGCTGCAAAAGTATCGGCTGGAACGGGAGCTGCTGGAGCTGCAGGGGGCAAAACGTCAGCTGGTGATTTCCACGCCCTTGCGGGGAACGCCGCCGTTTCTGGCTGCGGTAATCAAACGGTTTTCGGAGGAATGCCCGGCGTGCAGCGTCCATGTACAGGAGCGGTCACAGGAGCTTTCACCCGTGGAGCTTCGGAAATATGACCTGAGTCTGTCCATGCAGGAGCTGGGGGATGGAATGGAGCAGCTGAAAATTCGAATGGGACCACGCGGTGCTCCGGCATCCGGCACATCCGACGGCTATCTGTTTCTGGCAGATCGGAAGCTGCTTCAGGCGTGCTGGGGGGAGCAGGTATCGGAGCGCCTGGTACAGCTGGAGACATCTGGCGACATTGCGCTGCTCAACGATCTTCCGTATATCCATTTTACGGATGCGGAGGTGACGGCATCGCTGGAGCAGCAGCTGGCAGCAATGAAATTTGTGCCCCGGGTGGCTGCCAGCGCCGATAATACCGCGCTGTGCTTTGCGCTGTGTCTCAGCGGTGTTGGCGCCAGCATTGTGCCGGATGACTGGCTGCGGGACCATGCGGTGCCGGAGGACTTCTTTGTGTATCCGCTGCCGGTGGTGACCAGAACGCAGAACCTCTATCTGGGCTATGAAAAGGGCAAAAAGCTCACGGACGAGGAGCAGACCTTTATCCGGATTTTCATGCAGGAGCTGGGCTGATCGCTTTTGCCCTGTTTTTATGTTTTTGGGAAACAATTGAACCTTTTTCGCATCCAAACCGTCTTAATAAGCGAAATCGATTTCAGATGCACGAAGAAAGGAGGGGTGGATATGAACCAGTTGACGGAGCAGCTTTCGGCATACTATGGTCCGCTGGAACGATTTGTGAAGTTCCGAATCAATAATTTGCAGGATGCAGAGGATATTGTGCAGGATACCATGCTTTCGGCAATTCGAGGGGCAGATCGGCTTCGAAATCCGGAATCCATGCGCGCGTGGCTGTTTCAGATTGCTGCCAATGCATGCCGGGACTATTACCGCAGAAAGCAGCCGGAAAAAGCGGATCTTGCGGAGCTGGAAAACCGGCTGACCGAGGAAGTGCTGCCGGAAACGTTGGTAGAGGAGACGTTGCTGCAGCTCAGGGAAAAGGATCGGCTGCTGCTGAAACTGATGTATTTTGACGTATTGAATCAGCAGGAGATTGCGGGAGCGTTAAATATTCCGATTGGAACGGTAAAAAGCCGGCTGCACTATGCCAAGGGGAGCTTTCGCAGGGCATATCCATATCCGCCGCGCGAGAAAGGAGCAAACACAATGAAAAAACTGCCGGAAAAGCTGCCTGCTTATACGATCATTCCCAGCAAGGAGCCTGTGTTTCCTGTGGAGCATCGGGAGCTCCCGGGATGGTTTATTGTGCCCAAGGTGGGGGAGAAGACCCAGTGGGGTATGTATCATCATCCGGACTGCCGCCGCACTATGTATGCGACATTGGAGGTGGTGGGAAATGCGCAGATTCATGGACTGAGCGGTGTGAAAATTCAGGCGAAGGAATATGATCCCACGCCCAGTGAACAGGTGGATGCCCAGAACCCGGTGGAGCGCACCATCTATGGGCAGCTGACCGATACCCATAGCCGGATTCTGGCAGAATGCCACCGGAAGCAGGGAACCGAGGAGCTGTATACGTTCCTGGACGGAGATGCGTTCACAAAGAACTGGGGCTTTGGTCCGGACAATCAGGGCTATCCCATTCATTAAGCGCCGCAGGGAATTCTGCAGAAGAACGGCAATGCTGTTGAGATTTTAAAGAAAGGTGCCTGGAACTGCGACGTGGTGGGACGGTATACAGTGAACATCGGGGGAAAGGCGTATGACACAGTGCTGCTGTTGGATGTGGAGTGCTACGACGAGGGCGTGCTGCTGGAAACCTATTTGGACAAAAACGGGCGAACCGTCCTTTGGCGGAGATTCAACCGGGACGATTGGGCAATTCAGCATTTCCAGCAGCGCTGGTCTGAGCTGCTGCCGGAAAACGAACAGCTGACGGTGGACGATATGCTGTATGTCCACTGGTACGACTGCATCACGGACTATATTCTCTAAGCAAAGGTACTTTGGCGCTTCTCACTGCGGAACGGGCAGTGGGAAGCGCTTTGCTGCCAGGAAAACAGCGATGCATGAAACCGAGAACAGAGCGCTTTTGCGGGAATGATTCATAAAAACCAATTGTGCCGGCGGCAATCCGGTGATATGATATAGGGCAATACCGTACAAATCGGCAAGAGCGTCTGACGAGAGATTTTTCGTCAGAGAAGGTGGAAAACCGCAGGAATACTTTGTGTATTTCAAGGTTTTACTAACGAATTTCTGGCGGAAAAGGTCCGTCAGAGTCCGCAGACGCATTTGTGCGGTATTGCCTTAAGTCAAAATGAAACGTCCCTCCATTATAGCATAGGAAACGCGGGGAAGTCAACGCAGCGAACAGGGCGCCGTTTTGACTTTATGTGGGGGATATGATACAATACACTATCTGACAACACCCGATTGGGGGCAAATATATGAAGGATAAAAGATCAAAGAGTAAGTCTGCCAGTCGCCCGGGCAATACGCGGCTGGCACAGTGGCTTACCGGGCAGCCCAATGGCATGCCGGAACAAGATCTGCTTTCTAAGGCTGCGGGCGGCGTATCCTGCGGCTTACAGGGAATGATAGAAAAGCTGCATATAAAAAGACTGATGGAAGGAAGTGTATTTCTGCATCCGGGGCTGTTTTGCCTGCTGTCAGCGGCACTGATTCCGTTTATGCCCACCATGGCGCTGCTGGCATTGGTGCTGGCGGTGGGGCTTTCCCTTTGCCTGTCCTATGGAATGGGACAGGACAGAATTTCCGGCTATAGCCCAACGCTTCGGTGGGCGGTCCTGCTGGCGCTGGTGTATCTCCTGAGCATCCTAACGTCTGTGGCGCCCGGAAGAAGCCTGTATCCAGGACTGCTAATGGCGGCATTTGTGCTGTTTGCGCCGGCGGTATTCCTGAGTGTACGGAAATATGGGGATATTCGGCGGATATTGGCGGCGATTGCGCTGGGCGGTGTGCTGGTGAGCCTCTATGGATTCTGGCAGCGGCTTAACCCGGGGGCTTATCAGACGGGCTGGGTGGACAAGGATATGTTTTCGTCCATTCGCTTTCGGGTGTACTCCACCTTTGCCAATCCCAATGTTCTGGGGGAATATTTCCTGCTGGTGATTCCCTTTGCCTTTGCGCTGGGACTGACGGCGCCCAATCGCAGAAAGAAAATCCTGTGGATTGCGGCAGCCGGGGCCATGTGCCTGTGCCTGCTGCTGACCTATTCCCGAGGCTGCTATTTGGGACTGCTGTTTGGTATGGTGATTTTTCTGGTGCTGCTGGACCGGCGCTTTTTGATTTTGGTTGGCGTGTTGGCAGTGCTTTCACCGCTTTATGTGCCGGATAGTATTTGGCAGCGGCTATTGTCCATCGGAAACCTGGGTGACACCTCCACCAACTACCGGGTGAATATCTGGATCGGCACCGCAAGAATGCTGAAGGATTTCTGGTTCTGCGGTGTGGGACCGGGGGAGGATGCGTTCAATACGGTTTACCCCCTGTATAGTCTCAACGCCATTGATACCCCCCATTCTCACAATCTATATATGCAGCTGCTGTGTGACGCGGGGCTGCCGGGTCTGCTGGCTCTGCTGGGCTTTATGGGAAGCCTGCTTCGGGGACTGATGACCACGCTGCGCCGCAGCCGCAGAAAAGAAACGAAAATATATGCCATGGCTGGGATTTCGGCATTTTCCGGAGTCCTGCTTCAGGGCTTTACGGATTATCCCTTCTATAACTATCGGGTGATGCTGCTGTTCTTCCTGCTGGCGGGGCTGTGCATGTGCCTTCGGCAGGAGGAAGCGCAGATCCTTGCCCGTGGAAGTCTCGGACAGGAGATGCTGAAAGAACGGGAGCGTCCGCTGGTGCTTCAAATTCTGTCTGATACGAATCTGGGCGGAGCAGGACGTTATCTCCTGAATCTGTTTTCCGTCTGGGATCGGGAGCAGTACGATATGGTTCTGGCGGTTCCCAAGGGCGCAGTTCTCACCCAGCAGGCGCAGGCGTTGGGGGTCCCTGTGATTGAGGTAAATATGGACGGTGAGCGGTCTGCGGATTTCCGGGGGATGCTTCGGCTGCGGGAGGTTTGCCTGCTGCTTCGTCCGGATTTGGTGCAGACCCATGGCTCTCTGAGCGGAAGAGTTGCCGCCCGTGCCTGCGACGCAAGGATTATCTATACCCGGCACAGCGCATTCCCGGTTTCCCATCGGCTCAAGTCCGGACCGGGGCATTGGCTCAGTCGCTATCTGACCAGGCACTATGCGGATCTGTGTCTGGCGGTCAGTCCGGCGGCAGAGGAGAATCTGTTGGAGCTAGGGGCAAAAAAGGACCGCATTGTTACTATGATGAACGGTGCAGAGCCCTTACAGCCGGCAACGCCGGAGGAAAGAGATGCGCTGCACCGGCAATATGGACTGACGGAGGGCGTTTTCACCACCGGAATCTTTGCCCGGCTGGAGGAGTATAAGGGACAAACCACGGTGCTGGAGGCTGCAAAGCTGCTGAAGGACCGGGGGCACACTCTGAAAGTTTTAATTTGCGGTGCAGGCCCCATGGAGGAAACGCTCAGAAACCGGATTAAGGAGCTGGGACTCCAGGATACTGCCATTATGTGCGGATTTGTCAGCAACGTTGCGCCGCTGCTTTCCATACTGGATGTACAGCTGAATGCTTCCACCGGAACGGAGACGTCTTCGCTGGCGCTGATTGAGGGCATGAGCCTGGGGCTTCCTACGGTTGCCAGCAGCTATGGCGGCAATCCTTATTTGATTGACGACGGACAGGATGGGCTGCTGTTTGCACCCGGAAACGCAGAGGAACTGGCAGACTGTGTGGAAAAGCTCATGGATGACCAGGAATTGCGCAGAAGGCTTTCTGCGCACGCACTGGAATCCTATCAAAAGCATTTTACTGCGCAGGCATTTGCCGCAGGGGTCCTGCGCGCCTATGATCGTGCGCTGGGAAAGGAGGCGCGGCAGTGAAGCGGTATAAAATTAGCCTGTTTGATCTGGTGCTGCTGCTTCTGGTGCTTCTGGTGGGCGGAATCACATACTGGCAGCTCCATCATACCACAGTTTCGCAGCCCGAGAGCGCGGAGGTGCTGCTGGGAGACATTCGGCGGAGTGCATACCGGTATACGGACCAGGACACAATGGAAGAGACGGAAGAATATAATATATCCTATGTCGTTCGCATCAAGGACCTGGACGAGGAGCAGCTGAGTCAGCGTGCAGCGCTGGGGGATACGATCTACAGTATGTATAACGATGCGCAGATGGGAGAACTGAAATCTGCGTCATTTTCGGAGAAAGACGGCGTGACGTGGGCGGAGCTTACCATCAGCGTGTATTCAAAGTTTTACAAAACCTATATTGTTTCGATCCCGGCAGGCGTTTATCTGAAAACAGGCGGAGAGGTGTCCATACGCCGGGAGGATGGCACGTATATCGGAACAGGTGTGATTACCTGGATCAGCCATTAGGAGGCGCAGCATGAAGAAAAATCGCTTTCTGACTGTTAGTGTTGTATTGCTGCTTTTGGTGCTTGCCGGTGGCGTATATAAGCAAACGGTTTTAAAGGACCGGCGAACGGAGCTCGCTTACCAATACAACATGGTATACACTGTTTTGGTTCCCAATGTGGATTCCGAAATGGCGGATATGTATTTTGAAAAGATGGGCCTGTATTTGGACGAGCAAACACCGGCGGGTACAGTTTCCTCGATAGAAAAGAAGCCTGCGGCATCCGGTGCGGAGGACCAGGTGGATATTACGCTTACGGTAAAGGGGGCAGGACTGCGGCTGAGCAAACAGAGCCGGGGAACCTATGCATTGCCGCAGGATAATCCTTGCCATTTTATCAGCAGATTCATTGACTTTGACGGATATATCACCCAGGTGGAAGAGGAGTAAACGATGAAAAAGATACTCATGGTTCTGATGGGACTGGAGACTGGCGGCGCGGAAACCCACGTGGTGGAGCTGTCCCTGACGCTGCAAAGCAGGGGATGGGAGGTGCTGGTGGCGTCCAATGGCGGCGTCTATGAAAAGGTCCTGGAGGAGCATGGAATCCGGCATTTCCTCGTTCCTGCGCATACCAGGGAGCCGAGGATGATGCGCAGGGCATATCTGGCGTTGGAGCAGGTGATTCGCCGGGAAAAGCCGGATGTGGTACATGCCCATGCGCGAATTCCGGCATTTCTGTGCGGACTTTTGCACCGAAAGATGGGTTTCCCCTTTGTCACAACGGCGCATTGGGTGTTCCGGGTCAATCCGATTTTACGGCTGATTACCGATTGGGGGCAGCAGACCATAGCGGTAAGCGAGGATATTCGGGAGTATCTGATTCGCTGCTATGATCTTCCCGCAAGCCAAATCCACACCACGATAAACGGTATTGATACAGCGCTGTTTTCTCCGGAGGTATCGGGGAAAGCAAGCCGTCAGGAATTTGGGATTCCTGCGGATGTGCCGGTGGTAACCTGTGTAACCAGATTGCATGAGAGCCGGGCGTTGTCTGCAACGCTGCTGGTTCACTGTGCCCCGAAGCTGGCAGCGACCAATCCCGGGCTCCGCATTCTCGTTGTAGGGGATGGCGAGCGCTTAAGCTGGCTGACCCGGCAAGCCAATGCAGTCAATCAGCGGCTGGGCTACCCCTGTGTGATTTTGACCGGCGGTCGAACGGATGTGCCGCAGCTGGTGGCAGCCTGCGATGTGTTTGTGGGAGTCAGCCGGGCTGCATTGGAGGCAATGAGCAGCGAAAAGCCGGTGCTGCTCTGCGGCAATGAGGGCTATGGCGGACTGGCACGGGAGGAGACGGCGGCGGAAAACCTGACATCCAACTACTGCTGCCGTGGGAATCAGGCTGCGACGGCAGAGACATTGACCGAGGACATTCAGAAGCTGCTGGCAATGACGGCGCAGCAGCGCAGGGAGATCGGTAAAGCGGGTCGGCGGATTGTGGAGCGGGACTTCTCACTGGATACCATGGCGCGTGACTGCGAGCATGCGTATGAGCTGGCGATGCATCCGAAACGGCAGGTGGTCGTGTCGGGCTATTATGGCTATGAGAATCTGGGTGATGAAACGATCCTGGGCACCATTTGCAGCCGCTATCGGGAGCAGTATGATTTGGTTGTGCTCTCCAAGCAGCCCCATCAGACGGAGCGAAAGTTTGGAGTGACTGCCATTTCTAGATTCAATGTGCTTAAGGTGCATCGGGCAATCCGGAAAAGCAGCATGCTCATCAGCGGCGGCGGCAGTCTGCTCCAGGACCGGACGTCAACACGGTCCCTGCTGTACTATCTTTCCGTGATGCATATGGCGCAGCGGCTGAAAAAGCCGGTGATGGTATATGCCAATGGCATTGGACCGGTGCGGGGAAAATGGAACCGAAGGCTGGTGGTGCGAGTTCTTCAAAAGACAGCCGCCATTACGCTGCGGGATGAGGACTCGCTGCGGGAGCTGCAAAATATGGGGCTGAGCCGCCAGGATATTCTGGTGACGGCAGATCCGGTGTTTTCGATGCACACTACAGAGCCTGGGCTGGCAAAGCAGCTTTGGGATCAGATGGGCGTTCCTCAGGATGCAAAGGTGCTTGGTATTTCCCTGCGGACACACAGCCAGAATGCAGCAGAGCGGCTGGCAAAGCTGTTTGACGGCATCTGCCAGGATACGGGCTATGTACCGGTGTTCCTGTGCATGCAGGCTGCGGAGGATATGCAGGGAGCGGAAGGCGTTATGAAGCTGATGCAAACCAAGGCATATCTGCTGCCCGGACAGCTGGGCGCCCGGGAAATGATGAGCGCCTTGGAGCATATGGAGCTGGTAATCAGCATGCGGCTCCATACCCTGATTTTTGCTGCAACCGTTGGAACGCCGGTAATGGGCTTTGACTATGATCCCAAAGTCAATAGTCTGCTGCGGAAGCTGAATATGCCCTCTTTGGGCGCGGTGCAGGAGCTGGACGTCCAGCAAGGAAGAGCGCTTGTGGCAGAGTTTGCCGCACAGCCGGAGACGTACCGGCAGAAAATTAAGGCGGCAGCCCAGGCGCTGCGAGAGCAAGAAAAAGAGAATGACAGAATTTTGACAGAATTGCTGCCGAGGGAACCTTCAGAAGGAACGCCGAAAAAGCGGATTGCGATTTTCCAAAGCGATCTTCATGTGGGCGGAATTCAGAAATCTCTGGTGAATCTGATGAGCCAGGAGATGATGGACAATTATGAGGTGGACGTATACCTGTTCGATCAAAAGGTATTCTTCGACATGTCGGAGATTCGACCTCATATTCGGCTGCACCATTTAAAGCCATTCCCCTACCTGTTCCGGGTGGTTCCCTTTGCGCTGATTTATCACTGTATGCCGCGGTTCCATTTTGCCTCGGAGAAGCCCTATGACGTTGCCATTGATTTCAGCAACTACCAGCAGGACTGCGCATTTGGTGCGCTGACGGTTCCGGCAAAGAAGCGGGTGATGTGGATTCACAACGATATGGAGATCAAATATCGGGAGGAATGGAGATACCGGGTGCTCTGGGTATTCTTCAAAAATAAATTCCACCGTTTTGATGAGTTCGTGGCGGTATCGGAAGGAATCATTCAGCCCTTCCGAAATAAGACCGGGATGCGGGATGCAAAGGTAACTGCGATCCCCAATCTGATCAATACCGCGGAGATTTTTGAAAAGTGTGAAATGCCGATTGATTTTGAAGTGGATCCGAAAAAGGTCAACATTGCGTCCATGGGGCATTTGAACCATCAAAAGGGCTATGATATTATGTTGGACCAGCTGAAGCCGGTATGCCAGAGACGAAAGGACCTTTCACTCTATATTTTCGGCGACGGCAAGGAGCATGCGGCTCTGGTAGAGCAGGCAAAACAGAATGGGCTGGAGGATGTGGTCCACTTTATGGGCTATCAGCCGAATCCCTATCCCTACCTCAATCGGCTGGATGCGTTTTATCTGGAATCCCGCTATGAAGGACAGGGCATGGTGCTGTGGGAGGCAAAGGCGCTGGGGCTGCCATTGATTTTCCCCAAGCGCCTGGAGAAATACAATATGTCCCTGACCGGCACCGATGATATTTATGACACGCTGCTGCATCTTCAGAAAACGGAGAAGGAAAAGGATGATCTTCATACCTATAATCAGGAGATTATCCGCCGGCTGCGTCAAGTAATCGACTCTGAATAACAAAAATCACGCCATGGATTGCTCCGTGGCGTGATTGCTTTTGTGGAATGTTATTTCCCGACGCAAAACCGGGAGAAGATATCTGCGGTGATGTCCTCCCGCATGGCGCGTCCGGTGACTTCGCCAATGGCGCTCAGCGCGTCCTCCACATCCATCAGTACGGCATCCGGGGTTTCGCCGCAGGACAGGGAAATCCGTGCCTGCTTCAGACTGTCTCTGGCGCGGGTGATGGCGGAAATGTGACGGGCGTTGGTAAGCAGGCTGCCGTCGCAGGGTGCATCAGAGGAGAACAGCTTGGCAACCGCAGGCTCCAATGCGTCGATGCCCTGACCGGTTTTTGCACTGAGGGTGAGAATCTGGTCAAAATGCAGCTGATCGGGATCTACCACCTGGGGGAGGTCCGCTTTGCCCAGAATGCAGATGGTATGCCGGGCACTTTGGGCGGCGTCCATGGCGCGGAAATCCTCCGGCGTCAGGGGCTGAGAACCGTCCAGCACCAGCAGCGCCAAATCAGCGCTTTCTACTGCCTCCAGTGCTCGAGTCACGCCGATTTGCTCCACGGCGTCCCTGGTGTCGCGGATACCGGCAGTGTCAATGAGCCGCAATACAAGCCCGCCCAGACGAATCTTTTCCTCTACGGTATCCCGGGTGGTGCCGGGAATATCGGTGACAATCACCCGCTCATAGCCTGCCAGGGCGTTGAGCAGACTGGATTTTCCGGCGTTGGGACGCCCAAGAATGACCGACTTGACGCCGTTTCGTACAATTTGCCCCCGCTGGCAGGTGGAAAGCAGCTGCTCCAGCGCGTCAATCTGCTTGTCCAGCAGCGCGGCGTAATTCCGAAGGGAGAAATCATCGATATCCTCGTCGGGATAGTCCAGCACCGCATGAAAATGGCTCATAACGGACACCAGCGCTTCATAGATGGGATCCAGCCTTCGAAGCAGCGCGCCGCCCACCTGACCGGCTGCGTTGGCGGCAGCATCGGCGGTTTCCGCTTCAATCAGGTCAATCACGGCTTCTGCGGCGGTAAGGTCCATTTGACCGTTCAAAAACGCGCGCTTGGTAAACTCGCCGGGACCTGCCTGCCGAGCGCCATGCTGAAACAGAGCGGAAAGGGCTTCGGTCAGTACGGCAGGGGAACCGTGGCATTGGAGCTCAACGGTATCCTCGCCGGTATAGCTGTGGGGACCTGGAGTATAGACTGCCAGAATCCGGTCAATGATGCGGTTCTGGCGGTCATGGAGATCATAAAGACAGAGCTTTCTGGGTACCGACTCCGGTAAGGGCTTCCCATGAACCGGCGTGAGAATTTTACCGGCGGCTTGGGCGCAGCCGTCGCCGGAAAGCCGAATCACACCGATGCCTGAGGGGGCAAGGGCTGTGGAAATGGCGGCGATGATATCAGCCATGGACGGCTTCCTCCTTTGTGTTTTGTGCATTGGAGCGGACAACACCCTTTGTTTTCCACTTTCCGGTGAGATACCGAATGAACACAATGGCAGTGCCGCAGGCCCAGCCAATGGGGATGGAATAGAAAATGCTGCGATAGCCAATGGCAGGGAAGGTCGCCATAATGTTTGCCACAATTACCCGGACAATCAGGCTGGTCATGGAGCCGGCGGTGGGATAAGCCACGTCGCCGCTGCCCTGGAGTACGCCGTTGGTGATATACATCACGCAGAAAATCAGGAAGAACCATGCCAGCGTCCGGAGATATTCGCTGCCGATGGCAGTGGCAGCCTCGTTCATATGGAACAGCCCGATGGCATAGGGACCGGCAAAGATCAAAAGCAGAATGATGCCCGCACAGGTAATCATCGCCATGACCATGGTCTGATGGTAGCCCCGTTTGATTCGGTCCAGCTTTCCGGCGCCCATGTTCTGACCGGTAAAGTTGGAAAGACCCATGTAAAACATCATAATGGGCACCATGGCAAAGCTCTCCAGCTTCATGGCGGCGGTAATGGCGGAAATGGTGTCCACGCCGAAGGAGTTAATGAGCCGCTGCATCAGCACCATACCCAAACCCACGGAGCACTGCTGAATGGAGGTGGGAACGCCCAGCCGCAGGCTCATGGTGAACATCTCCTTGTGGAACCGGAACTGCCCCCTTTGGAATCTTGCCAGCTCCACCTTCCGGAACAGATAGATGCCCGCGGTGATGGCGGATACCGCCTGTGCAATCACCGTCGCCCATGCCACACCGGCAACCTGCCAGAACTGCACAAAAATCAGATCCAGCACAATGTTGACCACCGTGGCAATCAGCAGAAAATACATGGTAGAGCGGCTGTCACCAATGGAGCGGAGAATGGCGGCAAAGGTGTTATAGGCAAACTGGAACACCAGACCTATGCAGTAAATCCGCAGATACAGCAGCGCGTCGTCCAGAATCGAAGCGTCTGCCTGCAAAAGCCCTGCCAGCAGCGGGCGGCTGGTGAGGATGCCCAGAAACGTAATCAGTATCCCTGCGCCCAGCAGCGTAAAGCAGGCAGTGGACAAATTCCTGCGGAAGGCATCGGCATTTTTTGCCCCAAAGAACTGGGACGCCATTACGCCGATGCCGTTGGTAAGACCCGTTGCCAGCGCCAGCAGCAGAAAGGTGATGGGAAAGCTGGTGCCGACGGATGCCAGCGCCGTCTGTCCGGCAAAGTTGCCCACAATCAGGCTGTCTGCCAAAGAGTAAATCTGCTGTAGTAAATTGCCGCCGATCAGCGGCAGGGTAAAGGAAAGAATCAGCTTCCATTCCTTTCCGGTGGTCATGTCTTTTGCCATTGGGATTCCTCATTTCAGTGCATATAATTTCAATTTATATTATACCGCAGAATCCGGCGGTTTCCAATACCGGTTTTACGGGAGACTATAACTTCCGGTTATAAAAGAGCGCCAGAACCGAATCCGGTTCTGGCGCAAAGAATGTTAAAGAACTATGCAAAATGTTATGTGACTGAGCAGCAGGGGGAAGAGTGAAAGGGGGGTAAGACCCGCCCTTCGCGTTCAATCAAACGGATTTTTGAACTTTTTGAGTTCAAAAATCCGCAGCTCAGCGGGGCAAAAAGACTTTTTTGACGCGCTGAGCGCCAGAACCGAATCCGGTTCAGCGCAGAGAATGAAACTACATTACTTGATGATCCGAAGCCGCAGAACGCCCTCCAGGCTGCGAACATGCGTCAGGGTTTCCTCAGAGATTTCCTGACCCAGATCGATGAGGGTATAGGCATAATCGCCACGGGATTTGTTGGTCATGTTCTCAATGTTGGCACCCTCGGCGGACAGCAGCGTGGAGATGTTGGAGATCATCTTGGGGATATTCCGATGGATGATACCAAGCCGAGCGGCGCCGGTGCGGGGCATTTCCACATTGGGCATGTTGACGGAATTGCGGATGTTGCCGGTGTTCAGGTATTCCCGCAGCTCCTGCGCTGCCATAATGGCGCAGTTTTCCTCGCTTTCGGGGGTAGAAGCACCCAGATGGGGGATGGTGACCACGCCGGGCTTGCCCACCAGATTGTTGTTGGGGAAGTCGGTGACATAGCGGGCGACCTTACCGCTTTCCAGCGCGGCAAGGATATCCTCATCGTCCACCAGACCGCCGCGCGCCAGGTTGATAATCCGGACGCCATAGCGCATGGAGGAGATGGAAGCTTCGTTAATCATGCCCTTGGTGGAGGGCAGCAGGGGAGAATGGACGGTGATGTAGTCGCTCATTTCATAAATGGTTTTGAGATCCACAACCTTTACGGAGGAATCCAGCACCAGCGCGTTCTGCACGGACAGATAGGGGTCATAGCCATAGACATTCATGCCCAGCTTTACGGCAGCATTGGCGACCTTCACGCCCACGGCACCCAGACCGATGACGCCCAGATTCTTGCCCATGATTTCAGGACCCACGAACTTGCTCTTGCCCTTTTCCACCAGCTTTTCTACATCGCCGTCGGCTTCGGTGAGTCCGGAAACCCACTCAATGCCGCCGACCACATTGCGGGATGCCAGCATCAGGGCGCAGATCACCAGCTCCTTTACGGCGTTGGCGTTGGCGCCGGGGGTGTTGAACACCACAATGCCTGCTTCTGCGCACTTGTCCAGCGGAATGTTGTTGGTGCCAGCACCGGCACGGGCAATGGCGCGGAGGTTGGAGCCGAATGCCATCTCGTGCATATCGGCGGAACGAACCAGAATGCCGTCGGGATTTTCACAGGTATCGGTAACGGTGAATTCCTTTTCGTCCAACTGGTTCAGTCCCAGCGGGCTGATTTTATTTAACGTTTGAATGGTATACATAATATTGATATCCCCTTATTAAGCGTTCTCTTTGTCGAACTTCTTGATGAAATCGCAGAGCTTTTCCACGCCCTCTACCGGCATGGCGTTGTAGATGGAGGCACGCATGCCGCCCACCTTCCGGTGACCCTTCAGGTTAGAGAAGCCTGCCTCGATGGATTCTGCCACGAACTTGGCATCCAGATCGGCGCTTCCGGTGCGGAAGGTGACGTTCATGTCGGAACGGGAGCCGGGCTTTGCGGCGGCAGTGAACAGCTTGGAGCTGTCGATGACGTCATAGAGCATCTGTGCCTTGCCGTGCTTGATCTTCTCCATGCCGGGGATGCCGCCCTGCTCGTCCAGCCAATCCAGTACCAGACCCAGCATATAGATGCACCAGCAGGGAGGGGTGTTGTACATGGAGTCCTTGTCGATCATGGTCTTGTAGTTCATCATCAGGGGGGTATAGGGCAGCTCATGACCTGCCAGGTCCTCCTTGACAATGGCAACGGTCAGACCTGCGGGAGCCATGTTCTTCTGGGCACCGGCAAAAATGATGCCGTATTTGCTGACATCTACCTGGCGGGAGAGAATGTCCGAGGACATATCGCAAACCAGGGGCACATTGCCGGTTTCGGGGACATACTGCCACTCGGTGCCGTAGATGGTGTTGTTGGCGCAGTAGTAGAAATAGGATGCGTCAGGGCGCAGTTGCAGCTGGTCCTGGGTGGGGATATAGGTAAAATCCTGATCCTCAGAGGAAGCGGCAACATGGATGTCGCCGTACTTTTTGGCCTCCTTATAGGCGATATTTGCAAAGTTGCCGGTGACGGCGTAATCTGCCTTACCGGTCTTCCCAATGAGGTTCAGGGGAACCATGGAGAACTGGGAGGATGCGCCGCCCTGGAGGAACAGAATTTTATAGCCCTCGGGGACATTCATCAGACGGCGGAACTTTGCCTGGGTATCGTCGAAGATCTTCTGAAAAGCCTTAGAACGGTGACTCATTTCCATGACTGACATTCCGCTGCCGCCATAGTTCATCATTTCCCGTGAAGCGCGCTCCAAAGCGGGAAGGGGAAGCATACTGGGGCCGGCAGAAAAGTTGTAGATACGATCGTAAGCTGCCATAGATTGGTCACTCCTAATAATGTGTATTCGCCGCATATATGCCAGTGGCAAAATGCGGTGGTATCCTTTATTATAATAAAGAAGTAATACTTTGTCAATGTAATGCAGGCTGGGGAAATACCCAAAGATAAGGTTGAAACCGATGATAATTTAGTGATATAATGAAAACCGAAATTGTTTGGTTTTTCAAGATTCTTGAGAAAATCCACCCAGAGACGGCTCTGCGGGAGATTTTTAGGGCGGCTGTTTTTGGAACGGCTGCCGGGGAGGAACACGATATGCAGATTTCATACCTGCGGGACTTGCTGGAGGCATCGGTGCTCTGCGGAGAGGATCGGCTGGAGGAGGACGTTTCCACGGTATTTGCCAGCGATATGATGAGCGATGTCTTGGCATGTCCCGATGAGATTCAGTGTATGCTTACGGGATTGATAAACAGCCAGGTCATTCGCACGGCGGATATGATGGACATTGAACTGATTGTTTTTGTCCGGGGGAAATGTCCGCCGGAGGACGTAGTAGAAATGGCACGGCAGAGGGACATGGTGGTGCTGGTAACCGCCTGTCGGATGTTCAGCGCCTGCGGGCGGCTGTATGCAGCCGGTTTGGGCTGCCGTTAAGGAGGATATTATGGAAACCGTAAAACTGACTTACGAGATTGACGGAGATAATTTCAACGCCGCAGGCGACGCTTCCACTGCGGTCAAGCGTGTGCTGAAAAAGCTGCGGTTGCCTGCTCAGATTGTGCGCCGGGCTGTGGTGTGCATGTATGAGGGCGAGATCAACATGGTCATCCATGCCGACGGCGGCGTGGCAGAGCTGGAGGTAGACGAGGAGAAAATCGTCATTGTCCTGAAGGACCGGGGACCCGGTATTCCCGATATCGACAAGGCAATGGAAGAGGGCTGGTCTACCGCATCCCCCACTGTCCGGGCACGGGGCTTTGGCGCAGGTATGGGTCTGCCCAATATGAAGCGCAATGCCGACAAAATGGACATCGAGACGACCATTGGTGTGGGCACAACCGTAACCATGGTGATCTACATCGGCGGTGAAGGAAAGTGAGCCATTCTATCGAGCTGAATCTCGACAAATGCGCCGGATGTACCGCCTGCGTCAAGGTCTGCCCCACAGAGGCAATCCGGGTGGTGCGCAGTAAGGCTGTCATTTTCAATCAGCGGTGTATCGACTGCGGGCGCTGTGTGGGCGTTTGCCCCCACCATGCCTATTCCGTGAAATCCGACAGCTTTGATAAGCTCAAGGATTACAAATACAATATTGCCATGCCCGATACGGCGCTGTATGGGCAGTTTAAAAACCTCTACGACATCAATCTGGTCCACGAAGGGCTGCTGATGCTGGGCTTTCAGGACGTCTATCCCTGCGCCATCGGCGCGGAGCTGCTGTCGGACTACTATAAAAAGCATCAGGACGAATTCCTGTCCGAGGAGCTGCCCAGAATCAACTCCGAATGCCCGGCAACGGTACGGCTCATTGCCATGGAGTTTCAGGATCTGATCCCCAATGTGGTGGAAAAGCTGTGCAGCTTTGAGGTCACGGCGATTCTGGCGCGGAAGGAAGCGGCAGAAAAAACCGGACTTAAGCCAGAGGAAATCGGTATTTGTCTGATCTCTCCCTGCCCGGCAAAGAACACCCGGGCGTATCATCCCCTGGGACTGGAGAAGCCGGTGGTGGACTATGTGCTGCCGGTGAACGAGGTGTATTTAAAGCTGCTGACGCCCATGAAGTCCGTGGAGCAGCCCAGAGATTTCCTGCGGTGCGGCAAGCTGGGACTGAGCTGGGGCAGGACCGGCGGTCAGAGCGGACTGTTTACCGATCGGGATACCCTGGCGGTGGACGGTACCAAAAGCGTTGCCAACATATTAAGTGAGCTGGAGGATGACAAGGTCAGCGAAGCGGAATATGTGGAGCTGGGCATGTGCACCCAGAGCTGTTTTGGGGGCTGCATGATGGTGGAGAATCCCTACACCGCAAAGCTCCGGATGCGCTGTATTACCGATCCGATTCCGAACCAGCGCATGGAAATCCCGGAGTGGCTGGAGGATCGGCTGGACTGGGACTTTGAGCTGGAGGAAATCGACACGGAGATTGCCGACACCATTGCCCAGGCGCTGCAAATTGAAGCGGCAGCCGAACGGCTGCTGAAAACCCTGCCGAAGTTTGACTGCGGTAACTGCGGCGCGCCTACCTGCCGGGCTTTTTCACGAGACGTGGCAGAGGGCTTTGCCGACGAGGGCGATTGTATCTTTAATATCATCAAGGCGATGCGGGAGGGGCGCAGTCACGAGGATGAATCTGACGAGTTTGTGCCGCCGCCCTATCGAAGGCCGCTCCGATAGCATCGGAGAAATCGGAACGAAAGGAGCAGTTTTATGACAGTAAAGGAACTGACCGAGGCGCTGAATCTCAAAGCCTTTTATGTAGAAGAGGAAGACCGGGAGATCGAAGGGGTCTACTGCGGCGATCTTTTAAGCTGGGTCATGGGAAAATGCCCGGCAGATGCGGCATGGATCACCATTATGTCCAATCAGAACGTAGCGGCAGTGGCGGTGCTGTGTGATACGGCGTGCATCATTTTGTCGGAAAACGTTCAGCCGGACGCTGAGCTGCTGGAGCGGGCGGAAAAGCAGGGCGTTACGCTGCTGGGCAGCGAGCTGGACGAATATCAGCTCTGCTGGCGGATGAAAGCGCTGCTGGGATGAAGGTATATTACGATCTCCATATGCACTCCTGTCTGTCCCCCTGCGGCGCAGAAGATATGACCCCCAACAATCTGGTGCATATGGCGGCGCTGGCAGGACTGCAGGTCATTGCGCTGTCAGACCATAACACCACCCGGAATGTTCCGGCGGCGGTGGCAGTGGGAAAGGAATGCGGGGTGCTGGTGGTGCCTGCCATGGAGCTGACCACCAAGGAGGATATCCACGTACTTTGCCTGCTGCCCAGTGTGGAGACGGCGGAGGAACTCAGGCAATATGTCTATCCCAGACTGCCCCAGCGCAAGAATCGTCCCAAAGTCTTTGGTCACCAGTATGTGATGAACGAAAAGGACGAGATTTTGGAGGAGGAGCCTCAGCTGTTGTCCTTCGGCTCTTCCATCGGCATCTATGAAGCAAAGTCGCTGCTGGAGGGGTTTGGCGGGCTGGCAATTCCGGCACATATTGACCGTGCCAGCTATTCCCTGATTGGCGTGATGGGTCTGGTGGACCCGGAGATGGGCTTTACGGTTTATGAAACGACCCCCGGCTGTGACCGGCAGGCACTGATGGCGCAGTACCAGTTTACCGGGGGATTTTTGTCCAATTCCGATGCCCATGATCTCATTGCCATTGCCGATGCCAAACGGCAGCTGGAGATTCCGGAGCTGTCACCGGCAGGGGTCATTGCGGGAGTCAAAGCATTGGGAGAGCAAAAAATCGGAGTTTAACATGTGAGAGAAGAAAGGAAAAACCATGTCGATTCTAAAGCGGTTTGTATCCTACTACAAGCCATACCGGCACCTGTTTTACATGGACTGCGTTTGTGCAACGGTGCTGTGCATCATTGATCTGAGCTTTCCGCAGATACTCAGGTGGCTGCCGGAGGGACTGTTTTCCGGCAGTGCGGCGTCCATTTTCTCGGCGCTGCGGTGGCTGTTTCCGGTGCTGCTGATCTGGTATCTGCTGCGGGCACTGTGCCAGTTTTATGTCACGTCCTTTGGTCATGTGATGGGCACCCGGATGGAGACGGATATGCGGCAGGATCTGTTTGACAAATACATGTCCCTGTCCTATTCTTATTATGACCGGAACAACACCGGCGAGATGATGTCCCGGCTGGTCAGCGATCTGTTTGATATTTCCGAGCTTGCCCATCATGGTCCGGAAAATCTTTTGATGTGCTCCATTAAGATCATCGGCAGCTTCATTCTACTGCTGTGGGTGAATGTGCCCATGACCATGCTGCTTCTGGCGGTGACGGCGATTCTGGTGATCTTTACGGTATTCCGTCAGCTGAAGATGCAGCGGATTTTTACGGAAAACCGGGAGCGGATCGCGGATGTCAATGCCGGAGTGCAGAACTCCCTGGCTGGCATTCGGGTGGTGAAGACCTTTGCGGTGGAGCAGGGGGAAATGGACAATTTCCGGGCGTCCAACGGGCGCTATCGTCAGTCCAAGGAAAAAAGCTATATGGCGATGGGCATTTTCCACGGCGGCAGCAACTTCCTTCAGGGCATGCTGTATGTGGTGACGCTGGTGTCCGGCGGCTTCTTCATTGCCCGGGGGAGCCTGAGCTATAACGACCTGGCGGTTTATGCTCTGTATATCGGCATTTTCATCACCCCCATCGGTCAGCTGATGGACTTTACGGAGATGCTCCAGAAGGGCTATGCAGGCTTCAAGCGGTTTGCACAGATTATGGAGACGGAGCCGGAGATTCAGGAAGCGCCCGATGCGGTGGCGCTGGAGCATGTTACCGGCGACATTCAGTATAAGGATGTGTCCTTCCAGTATACGGACAAGGAGCAGGTGCTGCGCCATCTGAACATTCAGATTCCGGCGGGAAAAACCTGCGCGCTGGTGGGACCCTCCGGCGGCGGTAAAACCACCATTTGCTCCCTGCTGCCCAGATTTTATGACGTTACCGGCGGCAGCGTTATGGTGGACGGCCACGACGTCCGGCAGCTGAAGCTCAAAAGTCTCCGGGAGGCAATCGGAATTGTCCAGCAGGATGTGTATATCTTTGCGGGAACCGTCCGGGAGAATATTGCCTATGGCAAAAAGAATGCTACCCAGCAGGAGATTGAGGAAGCGGCGAAGAATGCCAACATCCACGACTTTATTATGGGGCTGGAGAACGGCTATGACACCTATGTGGGCGAACGCGGCACCCGGCTTTCCGGTGGGCAGAAGCAGCGCATTGCCATTGCCCGGGTGTTCCTGAAAAATCCGCCGATTCTGATTCTGGATGAAGCAACCTCGGCATTGGATAACGAGTCGGAGAAACACATTCAGGAGGCGCTGGATCGGCTGAGCGTGGGACGCACCACCGTGGTCATTGCCCATCGGCTGTCTACCATTCGCTCTGCGGAAAAGATCATTGTCATTGATGAGGGTGGCGTAAAGGAACAGGGCAACCATCATGAGCTCATGGAGCTGGACGGCATCTATGCCCGGTACTTCAATATGCAGTTTGAGGGACTGGACGTGCAGATGGACGCATAATAAGACAGAAACCCCCTGCGTATTCCAAATTCGGAGTACGCAGGGGGTATTTTTTAGAGTACCTTGGAAAGGAAGGACTGGGTTCTGGGATTCTGGGGATGGTTGAAAATCTCATCGGGGGTGCCGGACTCCTGGACAATGCCGCCGTCCATGAACAGTACCCGGTTGGCAACCTCACGGGCAAAGCCCATCTCGTGGGTAACCACCACCATGGTCATGCCCTCCTGTGCCAGCTGCTTCATGACCTCCAATACCTCGCCAACCATTTCGGGGTCCAGTGCAGAGGTGGGCTCGTCAAACAGCATCACTTCCGGATGCATGGCAAGGGCGCGGACAATGGCAATACGCTGCTTCTGCCCGCCGGAGAGCTGGGAGGGATAGGACGCTGCCTTATCCTCCAGACCCACGCGCTTGAGCAGTGCCATGGCGTCTTCCCGGGCTTCGGCTTTGCTTTTCAGCTTCAGACGAACGGGAGCCAGGGTCATATTGTCCAGAATGCTCAGATTGTTAAACAGATTAAAATGCTGGAAGACCATGCCCATTTTCCGGCGCATCTCATTGATGTTGGTTTTGGGATCGGTCATAGAAACGCCGTCGAACAGAATCTCGCCGGAGGTGGGTGTTTCCAGCATGTTCAGGCATCTTAAAAACGTGGATTTACCGGAGCCGGAGGGACCGATGACAACCACCTTTTCTCCCTTGGAGATATGCTCGTTGATGCCGTTTAGCACATTCAAAGAGCCAAAGCTCTTGTGCAGGTCCTTGATCTCAATCACTGGCGCGCATCCTCCTTTCCAGCATGCCCATCAAAGCGGACAGAATCATTACCATGGCAAGATAGATGATGGCGATACCGACATAGGGCATAAACGCCTGATAGGTCTTGCCCTGCACCAGCTGTGCAGCCTTGGTCAGGTCGCGCAGACCGATGACGGTGACAATGGAGGTGTCCTTCAGCAGGGTGATGAGCTCGTTGCCCAGGGCAGGAAGAATGTTCTTAATTGCCTGGGGGATGACCACAAAGCGCATGGTGGTGGCATAGGGAAGACCCAGGGAACGACCTGCCTCCATCTGCCCCTTATCGATGGACATAATGCCGCCGCGGATAATCTCGGATACATAAGCGCCGGAGTTGACTCCAAAGGTCAGCATGGCAACGCCGATCTGATTCCGAGTGCTGGCAAAAATAACGAAATACATAATCAGCAGCTGAACCATAATGGGGGTGCCGCGGATTACGGTGGTGTAAATCTGGCAGATGACATTGAGCACGCCCAGAATCGGATTCTTGCGACCGGGACGCTGCTGATCGTGGCTGGTACGGACCACTGCCACCAGGACGCCCAGAATGATGCCCAGCACCAGCGCTATGGCAGCCACCTGGAGCGTAACTCCGATGCCCTTTAAGTACAAAAGCCAGCGGTTGCCTTCCACAAAGCTCTGGATAAAGTCGTCTTTCACGCCGGAGAAAAATTCCGCCATTGTGTTGCTCCTCTCTTGTAGTTGATATCCCTACGGGGAGAATTTAGGGCAATACTGCATAATTCGGCAAGGAGATTTGGCGAGGAATTTTGCATCACAAATTTGTTGCGAAAATGCAGGAATACTTTGTGTATTGGGGGTTTCGCAACGAATCTGTGGGGGAAAAGGACCGCCAAAGCCCGCAGACGCAATTGTGCGGTGTTGCCTTAGTAAAAATGGGGCGGTTGCCCGCCCCATTCTAAAAGATACATGTTATTCCGCCTTGATGTACTTGTCCAGGATGGACTGTACGGTGCCATCGTCGATGAGCTCCTTCAGGGCGTTGTTGACAGCATCCCGGAGAGCGGTGTTGTCCTTGCTGACGCCGATTGCGTAGTCCTCGGTGACATACTCGGTGTCCAGAATCTTCAGGCCCTCGTTCTGTGCCACAAACTCCTTTGCGGGCTGGCTGTCGATGACCACTGCGTCAACCTTGCCGCTGAGCAGAGCCTGAACAGCGTTTGCGCCGTTGGGGAATGCGGTGACCATATCCTCGCCGTAGTCATCGGAGCAGTAGATGTAGCCGGTGGTGGATTCCTGGCAGCCGATCAGCTTGCCCTGGAGATCATCAATGGTCTTGATGTCGGAATCCTCGGGAACGATAACCACCTGTACGCCGGTGGCATAGGTGTCGGAGAAATCAACGTTCTGCTTGCGGTCCTCGGTGACGGTCAGACCAGCCATTGCGATATCAGACTTGCCGGACTGAACGGAGGTGATGACGGAGCCGAAGTCCATGTCGTCAACCACCAACTCAAGACCCAGCTTTTCAGCGATCTTGCCTGCAACCTCAACGTCGATGCCCTCAAAGGAGCCGTCGTCGGCAACCATCTCATAGGGAGGGAAGGCAGCGTTGGTTGCCATGTGGAGCTTGCCGTCCTCTACGGTGGTGAAGTCGGTGGGAGCAGCCTCAGCGGTGGAACCGGCGGCCTCTTCCTTTACGGAAGCTTCGGCAGTTGTCTCGGCTGCGGCCTCGGTG